>NZ_PQWO01000009.1 GCF_003231495.1 Acaryochloris thomasi RCC1774 | reverse complement strand
TTGTAGAGCCGTTGCATTTGCTGCTCAATATTCACTGTGTAAGGATTCATCTCAAACCAAATAGGGGAGGATGCTCAGACTATCATTCTTCCATTGAGGTTCTGGATATTATTTATTCCTCGATCCTTATGGGGGTTAATAGTGACACCGACAGGAAATAATTGTGAGGTAGCCATCATCAACTGCGTAAACCAGGCGATTTGCTTCATCAATCCGTCGTGCCCAAAAGCCAGAGAGTCTCTCTGAGAGGTTCAGGCTTTCCGATCCCATCGAAGGGTAGGCTTTTGGTTGCCTGAATTAATTTGTTGATGCGCTTCAAGGTCTTCTTATCCTGACTTTGCCAGTGCAGATAGTCTTTCCACGCTTCGTCGGTCCATACTAGCTTTCGGCTATTCATCAAGTAGATCGTGCTCAGCGATCTTCCCTTCCCGATATTGGGCAATGGAATGCTCTAGATGAATGGCGTTGGCTGAAGACTTCAGCAGGTGAACTCTTTCCTGCAGGCTATTGAAGGTGCTAAGGGACATGAGTAATGAGTACTGTATCATCAGCATCACGGCGAGTAATGATGGTGTAGTCTGCATCATTCACCACGCGATCTAAAACGGCTTTCAGCTTGCTGCGAGCTTCGCTGAAGGTGATGATATTTTTGGAACTTGTACTGTTAGCGGTACAAGTATAGCTCGTCATTCAGAGGGAGGCGGTTTGATCGTGCAATCATCTCGGATTAGAACAGGTATCAAAGTTTCTCGATTGTGGTAGCTTGCTCCCTGCCAACACACACTGTAGAGATATGCCGCATCAAGAATTTTAGGGCAAGTGCGATCGCAATCTAGCACAGGATTCATCTGGAGCTTTGTCACCTTAGTTGTCGCTCTATTTTCTGTGTACGCTCCAATGAAAATTTGATCTCGTGAACCTTCAAGCTCCCATGCCTGAATAATGCTTCAATCCCTTCCTCCACAGCCAGCGATTTGCAACCAACCATACTAAACACCAGCCTACCATCACCATAAAACCCTGAATAACATTCACCGATCGCCCAAGCAATAAACTGGCTGGAAAGTAGATTAGGTAGGGAAATGGAGTCCACTGCACGACTGCCTGCACTCCTTCTGGGAACAGATCCAATGGCGCAATCATGCCTGACAAAAATAAATAGAACAGATACCAAAACTGTTCAATAGCCGTGGCTCGCTCAGTCCAGAAGGCGCACATGGCAAAGGTGTACTGCATGATAAAGCGTAGGGCAAATGCGATCGCAACCCCCAATATTGCCAACACAAGCCGCCCTAAGCTCGGTACCCAAAACGCCTGCGGATACAGCAGGAAGAAGAATCCCACCAACGCCAGCGTAAACGGCAGTCTCGCCACCCGCTCAGATAGATGGCCTGCGACGTGATGCCACACCGGATCAATGGGCTGCAGCAAACGCGGTGAAAGCTTACCCTCAACCACCTCGCGCTCAAAATCCCAAATGACCCAAACGATGGTGAACTGGCGGACTAGAAAGACGCTAATAAAGTAGCGGGCAAAGTCCAACGGCCCAAAATCGAATTGCCCTGTTTGCGAGGCCTGAGTCCAAACGCCCATCATGATGATCGGTAGCGAGTTGGCTAACACCCACAGCAGTAGCTCCGCGCGGTACTCCACCATGTAGGCGTAGTAAACCGATAGAAAAGTTCCGACTCGCCTGAGGGTCTGGCTCATGCGACCTGTCCTGCCGAAAAGACGCGCCCGATGATTTCTTCGACGGGCGGATCGGTGATGGTCAAATCTAGAACGGGGAGGTCAGAAAGGATGGTTGCGATTGCATCCGTCAATTTCTCTCGTCGCACCAGCAGTCGCACTTCACGTCCTTGTATAGATTCCACCTCGCCATATATACACAGTTGTTCTGTTGTCCGAGGTTGCTCTAGCTCAATTTTCACCTCACGGAACGGCGCAAAGCGCTCCAGTAGGCCGTCTAGGGCACCGTCGTATATGAGCTGGCCTTCGTGGATTAAGAGGACGCGATCGCACAGCGCTGTGATATCAGCCATGTAGTGGCTGGTGAGCAAAATCGTCGCGCCGTATTCTTGATTGTAGTCCCGCAAAAAATCTCGGACTCCCACTTGGGCATTCACGTCTAATCCCAGCGTCGGCTCGTCTAGGAACAAAACCTGGGGCTGATGCAAGAGCGCCGCCAACAGCTCTGCCTTCATGCGCTCACCCAACGAGAGCTTTCGCACTGGCTGCGTGAGTTTACCCTCTAGAGCCAGCATTTCAGTGAGTTGACCAATCCGTCGTTGAGATTCGCGTTCTGAAAGACCGTAGACCGCCGCATTAATCCTTAGGGAATCTAGGGCCGGTAAATCCCAGAGAAGCTGCTGCTTTTGTCCCATAACTAAGGTGATTTTTTCTAAAAACGGCTTGCGGCGATTGAACGGCGTATGCCCCGCCACTCGCACCTGCCCGCTTGAGGGATGAATGAGACCCGTGAGCATTTTCAGCGTTGTAGTTTTTCCGGCCCCATTCGGTCCTAGAAATCCAACAATCTCTCCTGGTTGAATCTGGAAAGAAACGTCCTGCACGGCCTTGATCAGGCGGTGCTTGCGGCGCAGAAAATGGGAGACCGTTCCCTTTAATCCTGGCTCTTTTATGGCAACGGGATAGTTCTTACCCAGTTGATCAACGGTAATCATAGTCATATCTATAGAGTAGCGAGGTTTAGAAAAACTCAGCATCCCTTTATGAATAGAGTTCTCGTAAACGGCTAGGATACACAACTGTAGTTCAAGTGATGATAGTAGCCAATTAAGAGGAGCTGTAAGTCTCGTTCCAACGATCGCACAGCGGGCCAGCTTCTGTAATTCGCAACTCCCGAATTCTGAGCAGCAAGAGCCAGCAGCTTCAGATTCCTAAGAGAGAATAAAACCTTACTGAAAAATGCGGGCTACGGGGAGCTCAAACTCAGGCAGCAGCGGCGAGGTGAGCGTATCTTCTAGCAGCAATGTAGCGACAAGCTGGAGCCGAGTCTCTTGGCGGCGATAGACCTCTACCGTTTTTTGCTGCCAGCTCACAATCCAGTATTCTCGGACACCACGCAGCGAGTAGAGCTTAAACTTGGCTTTTTTATCGCGTTGCTCATTGCGCTCACCAGCAGATAAAACCTCGATCATTAATTCAGGGGCAACCGTCAAATGTCCTGCGTCATCGACGCCACTGGCAAGACACTCATTGCTCACCCACACTACATCCGGGATAACAGCATCGTGAGGGGTAAAAATAACGCCGGGTGTTTGAATAGGTCTGCCGAGTTGGTTTTGTCTAGACTAAAGGGCCAACTCTACATGAAGGTTACCGCCTGCATCTTAATGGCTAATATGAGAAGCGCGGGTCACAAACAATTCCCCATCAATGATTTCGTAGCGCTTCCAGCCCCAATCATCGGGCATGACCTCTAGGTCTTGAGTGGTCCAGCGAACCGCATTGGCAACCATTGAATATACCGTTGAGCAATGTATTTCTAGTGTAGTCGATGGCGCAAAACCGTTAAAAACCTAGCCACCGTTGGAGAGATGAGATCGCACCTCCATTGCAACCTGCATTTGACTAACTTTGCCTTGAGCATTGCGAGGGATCTGTTCTACCGCAATCCACCGCTTTGGATACTTGAGTTTGCTGAGCGTGTTTTGCAGTGCGGCTTGTATTTCTAGAACTGACCTGCTCGGTGTGATGGGGACGTAAAGTGCGATCGCAACTTCTCCCCATTCAGAATCAGGAGCGCCTGTTACATAAACATCCTTGACTAGTCCCGTGGCTCGAATCGCTGCCTCCACCTCCTCCGGGAAAATATTCTCACCTCCAGAGATAATCTTGCGGCTGTCGCGGCCAACAACATGTAAATGTGGAGTCTTCCCGGAGATGTGAGCGTCCTGCTCTTGCCTACAGGCTGAAGGTTGCTCATCGCAAAGATATCCAAGGTCGTCCGTTACAAAGGTTTCAGGATTTGCAAACCGTTCAGGATAATACCCCAAGCAAAGGGACTGAGATTGGATCGCGATTCTGCCCGTTTGATTCCGAGGAAGGAACCTCTGATCATCATCCTGAGCCAAGACTTGAGCGTGGGGCAAAACTTGTCCACTACTGTAATGACCTGCAAGAAAATCATCCGGCTTTAGCGTCGCGACCTGAGATGCTGTCTCGGTCATGCCATAGGTCGGTGCCAACCGAACTTTATGCTTTCTGGCCGCATTGAGAAGCTCAGGCCATGCAGGGGCACCCCCTAGCAGCACAGTCTGAAAACGAGCTAGCCAAGGAAGGCGTTCTGGTCTTTGCAGCAATCGCTGAAGCTGCGTAGGAACAAGAGATAGAAAGAACGCTTGCACTTCTTGGGATTGACTGTCAAGAAAAGCTGCGAGAGCTGGATTGGAGCTAACGCCGTTCAAAAAATCATCGAAAGGAAGAATCGCCAGCCGACCGCCAGTCGTAAAGGAGCGCAGAAACTGCATCAGCCCACTAACGTGGTGTAAAGGCAGCGTACAGCAAGAGTTGATGGTGGGTGACTCAAAGTATTGTTGGCAGCCTTGCACAGAGGCCATTAGAGTTGACCATGTGTGAATTGCAAATCGAATTTTCCCAGACGAGCCGCCCGTTGGGACCATGATCCAGCTTTTTTGATGGGGGGTAAACGGATTTTCTGTGAACGTTTGCCCTGCTGCATCCCAGATAATGTGGGGCTGAGATAAGGCGATGACTTGTTCCCAGTCTGCTCGACTCCAGCTCGGATTGCCCAGAAAGACAGGAGATTCAGTTATGCACGCAGCCATGAAGGCGGCAAGAAACTCTAATGGGTCCTGCAGGTTCAATAGAATTCTTGGATGAGTGCCAGCTTGCGTCAAGGAAGAAAGCTGATGGAGTCTTGCTTGGGTCCGAACGGTCCAGCCATCAATACCCAATAGCCACTGCTCATGCAGGCGCTTCTGAAAGTAGTCAGTTGCTGATGAATGCTCCACCCAGTCGTTCTCACCGCGACAAGTTCATAAAATATTATGAGCTACGGCGTTACAGACGAAGTTCGGATGCTATCTTAGTATCCACCTCTTGCGGGTGTAGTTCAGTGGTAGAACGTCAGCTTCCCAAGCTGAATGTCGTCGGTTCGAGTCCGATCATCCGCTCTTGTTTGTCTATTCCCTTTGTTTGAGATCAGCGGCGCTGCTATATCAACGATCGGGCGCCCAATGACTAACAGACGCTTTGATTTTGCTCCGCCACGGTTATATAATTCGTGACCTGGGATCGCTTTGTGCTCCAGAGAAAAATTTTAGTGTAAGAATCTATGGTAATTCCGACCCAGTACCCAATTATGGTTATTGGTGGAGCAGAAGATAAGGTCAATGAGTGCAGTATATTAACCGCCTTTTTCGAGAGTGCAGGCGGAAAGCTAGCAACCATCGGCATTATTCCCTGCGCTTCACAAGAACCCAGTGCGGTCGGCGATCGCTATTACCAGATCTTCAAGAGAATGGGGGCGCACCGGGTTGAGGTTCTTGATATTCGGCGACCCCATGAGTGTGATGAGCTGCGCTGGCTCGATATCTTAGATGACTGTACGGGTGTCTTTGTGACAGGTGGCGATCAGGTTCGTCTTTTCCACTTCATCAACGATAGTAAATTTATTGCAGCTATCAGAAAGCGGCTTCATCTGGGCTCGCTTGTCCTTGCTGGAACCAGCGCTGGCGCTGCCATTATGGGCGAAAAAATGATCTCGGGGGGCAGCAGTGGTGAATCTCCCAACCGCTCACTCGTCGATTTGATGGATGGGTTAGGAATTATTCCTGAAGTGTTGGTGGATCAGCACTTCCATAATCGCAATCGGATGGCTCGATTACTCAGTGCGATCGCAACGTATCCTGAGAAGCTAGGGATGGGCATTGACGAAGATACCTGTGCTGCCTTCAGAGGGGATGGGAGCTTTGAAATATTGGGTAAGGGGTCGATCACCGTCATCGATCCAGGGGAATTGGCCTATACGAATCACCCAGAGTCAGACGAAACGTCTCCCCTCAGTTTGCACAATCTAACCGTGCACATTCTAAACCGGGGCGATCTCTACCACTATCAGCATCGGACTGTTTTGCCGTCTTAGCGCAGCTTTTTAAGCGTCCCAGAATTAGAGCGAGATTTGTAATCATGGGAAATTGCTCGATGCGGTTAATCTGATAGTCCTGTACGAATGGCCAAAACCCGCAAAGCCACTTATATAGGATTGAAATAGTCTGATTTATCGGCTATTTCAGCATGTTACGATACCTCAAGCCCTGAATGGATTTGAGTGCTTCAAAGCAGACCTAAGAAAGCCTGAGACTACTAATCTACTACGCACATATGTAGCTAAAACTACAGAACTTGGGGTTAACAAATAATAGCGTTCGTAAACAAATTAATCTTGAGTTGAGTCCTTAACAACGCCTATTTAAACGCTCAAGACTGTCATTAAACTGCTGGAATCGGCTCAAGCACTCTCCATAACCTATGAAAATTCTCCAAACCCAAACGCTTCGAGGCCCTAACTACTGGAGTATTCGTCGGGCAAAGTTGATTCTCATTCGGCTGGACCTGGAGGACTTGGCTAACCGTCCGTCTGATACGATTCCAGGGTTCTACAACGGATTAATCTCGGTTTTACCTAGCCTAGAAGAGCATCACTGCTCGCCAGGGTGTCGGGGTGGGTTTCTCAGCCGGGTCCAGGAAGGCACCATGGTGGGGCATATCCTAGAGCATGTGGCGCTAGAACTCCAGGTTTTAGCGGGCATGGAGGTGGGGTTTGGTCGTACCCGCGAGACGGTAACCCCCGGCGTTTATCAAGTTGCAATTGAATATCAAAATGAAGCCGCCGGTCGCTATGCCACCCGAGCTGCCCACCGTTTATGTAAGAGCTTGGCTGAAACAGGCACCTACCCTGAAGCTGAACTGCAAACGGATTTAGAAGATTTGGTTGAGCTGCGTACTGAAGCCGCCCTAGGGGCGAGCACCGAGGCGCTGATCCGCGAGGCAGAAGCCCTCAATATCCCGTGGATGGAGCTAGAGAATTGCGATCTCCATCAGCTTGGATACGGCAAATACCAAAAGCGACTACAGGCAGCACTCACCTCCCATAGCAACGTTTTGGGGGTCGAATTAGCCTGCGATAAGGAACGGACTAAAGAAATTCTGACGCGTATGGGTGCGCCGGTTCCATTGGGTAAAGTGATTTATGCCTTTAGCGAATTAGATAACGCGATTGAAGACTTGGGTGGCTATCCGATTGTGATAAAGCCCTTAGATGGAAATCACGGTCGCGGGATCACCATTGATATTCAGTCAAAAGAACAGGTAGAAATTGCCTACGACCGAGCCAAGGATATTTCTACAGGCGTGATTGTCGAACATTTCTATCAGGGCCGAGATCATCGCATTCTGGTCGTTAACCACAAAGTTGTCGCGGTTGCAGAGCGCGTCCCGGCTCACGTAGTTGGCAATGGTAAAGACACAATTGCAGCCCTTGTTGAACAAGAGAATCGAGATCATCGTCGGGGCGCGGGGCACGACAACATCCTCACCCATATTCAACTGGACGACGCCACTGATGCCATGCTGAGCCGTCAAGGGTTCACCGTTGACACTGTTTTGCAGCCCAATCAAATTGGTTACCTGCGCGCAACAGCCAACCTCAGTACGGGCGGCATTGCCATTGACCGCACCGATGAGATTCATCCAGAAACTGTTTGGTTAGCGGAACGGGTATCTCGCATTATTGACCTCGATATTGCAGGGATTGATGTGATTACAACTGATATCACTCAACCCCTGAGCCAGGCAGATGGCGTGATTGTTGAGGTTAACGCAGCACCCGGGTTACGGATGCACATTGCACCTAGTGAAGGCCGCGCTCGTAATGTGGCAGCACCCATCATTAAGATGCTGTTTCCGCCGGGGACGCCGACTCGGGTGCCCATTGTGGCGGTGACGGGTACCAATGGCAAAACCACCACCACGCGACTCATTGCCCATATTTGCCGTCAGGTTTATGATGCTGTGGGCTTTACGACCACCGACGGCATCTATATCGGCGATCGCCTCGTCGAGAAGGGAGACACCACAGGCCCCCTGAGTGCACAAATGGTTCTGCAGGATCCGACGGTGGATATTGCGGTTCTTGAAACAGCTCGGGGCGGTATTTTGCGTTCGGGCTTGGCCTTTTCACAGTGTGATGTGGGAGTCGTTCTGAACGTGGCGGCGGACCATTTGGGGCTAGGAGATATTAATACCGTTGATCAGTTGGCCAGGGTCAAAGGAGTGATCGCTGAGACGGTGCATCCCGATGGCTATGCTGTTCTTAATGCTGATGATCCGCGAGTCGCGGCAATGGCGGCGCAGGTGCCCGGAAAAGTGGCCTATTTTTCGATGGATCCTGAAAATGAAGTGTTGCGATCGCACCTCAAGCAGGGTGGAATCGCTGCCGTCTACGACCAAGGCTACCTAACCATTGTGCAGCAGGATCAGGTTCACCGTATTGAGCACGTTAAACAAGTTCCGGTAACGCTGGGTGGAATGGCTCCGTTCATGATTGCTAATGCTCTGGCGGCAAGTCTAGCTGCCTATGTCCAAGGCGTGACCGTCAAGCAGATTCAGGCGGCTCTGCACAGTTTTAAAGCCTCAGAACAGCAGACGCCGGGACGTATGAATCTCTTCAACCTCGGCCAATTTCACGTACTGGTGGACTATGCCCATAACCCAGCCGGATATAAAGCGGTAGGGGGCTTTGTCAAAAACTGGACTGGCCCTGCCATTGGCGTGGTCGGGGGACCGGGTGATCGCCGCGATCAAGATTTAATTGATCTCGGCAAACTCTCGGCGACGTTCTTCGATCAGATTATTGTTAAAGAAGATGATGATGGGCGGGGTCGCGCTCCCGGTAATGCCGCAGAGCTAATTGTTCAGGGCATCTGTCAGGGCGGGGCTGAGTCGGCAGCCTCCCACTCTGTTCGCCTAGACGAAGCAGAGGCCATTATATGGGCACTAGATAATGCCCCTAAAGAGTCGCTTGTCGTTGTTTTTCCTGATAATGTTAGTCGAACAATCTCATTGATTAAGGCTCGAAATCCAATTGTTGAAAAGCCAGAGGAGGCACGATCAGCCGATTTTAAAAATGCAGATATCTGCCTGGATGGAATCAAGACTTAAGAAGCGAAAGTCTATAGGATTGAATAGTACGTTCTAGTTGGTGCAGCAATCAATTTAGACTTTGAGGTGACGGATATTCGTAGATGAAAAAGGTAGGCATGCCTCTATTGCTGCACGGGGAAGTAACCGATCAAGATATGGATGTCTTCGATCATGAGAAGATCTTGGTCGAGAAATATATGATCCCTCTCAATTGTCACAACCCCCGATCACTGCACGGGCGTGAGCAGAATAAAAAATGTCCAACGAGAAGTGTGTTTCAAGCATCCTTTGCACGGTGCTGTTGGGTGCTGGCCCAACACGTTATGTCTCCCAAGTAGCATTTTGTAAGACGATACGGTATCCATCTGGATCTTCAAAGGTTACTCCACTTCTATCCCAATAAGGGTTATAAGACTGTATAGGCTTATATCCACTCACTTTTATTTGATCAACGGCACATTGCCACTCTTGTTGATCTGGAAAGTAAAAAACAATCAGGTTGTCTTGCGTTGGAGCACGACCAACACTGTGTTCTTGCTGCTGTGTAAACTCAAAATGGTAAGGTTCTCCTGGTATTCCAAGCATTACACCATCAAATCCTTCATGATTCTCAAAATGATCGAGAATTTGAAACCCTAGACCTTCTGTGTAGAATTTGACGACTTCCTCTAATTGGTCAGTTGGGCGAGCAACACGCACAATTTTACCTTGAAGCATGAAAACTCCTCTGAAGATCTATGTAGTGCTTACACGTAGCTAGACTGCAAATATTCAACGCACACTATAACCCGACTCTGCTCCACCATAACTAGCTTTCAGACTGTCCTCCCGACGATTAAAGTAGCCTAACGCTTAGCTCAGCGTGCAAGGGTCCGTTGCAGCGACTTTTTAGGCATATATTTTCAACTTCGGCCACGTTTGCAGCCACTTCTTTGAACGGACTCGCTCATAAAATTCTTTTGGCTTTCTGCGCTTATCGTTAATGGTAACGGTACTTGAAAACAGCGATGAAAGTCCGAATGGTGCAACAAGTTCCAGACCGTCCGTAGGGCTTAACCTGACTCCAATTGCAGTTTCCACCTCAACCCAATAACTCATTGCATCTTCCGTCGATGTATATGACGCATCTTTATTTCTTAGATGCATTCGCGCTTGGTTTTTCACAGACCAAGGCTTGTTCAATTTAGTCTTAAGAATGGATTCCAAGTCCTGGTCGGTTTCCAACGAAGATTCTTCACGATTGAAGTAGATTAAATCGATGTCATTGAGCGGTGTTGGGAAATGGCGATCATGGAGTTTATCCCAAACCATGTTTCTTACGAACCCCGCAGCCAGACACCAATCGTTGAGTTTAAGTTCGGAGGCTATCTCTAGAGCATGAATTCTTGAGCTGTCCTCAGAAACCCATTTTTCGATCTGCGTTTCGAAATTCATGGCATATGCCTAACGGCTACCCCATCAGGGGCGCGAGAATTAATTTAAAGCGTTGAGTAATAGGGTATTTCGAGCGTCCCGCTGTATGGTCTAGTTAAACCATAGCTCAGAAAGTATGGATTTTGTGATAATCGAAAAAAACTCTCAAATTAGATCTGTCGGCTCGATAAGCTTACATAAATTATCAACCACTTCTTCAATTATCTCTTCATCTGATTGATTGTTGTCATATAGGTGAGAATATCCAGTTGAAATGATAGTGTCAACAGCAATTCTTAACCCCATCTCTCCATCACCATCTTTGTGTCTATATGAAATATCTCCTGGTATCGGATCTTCATAAAATGTCAGTTGGTGCCCACGTTTATTAAGCTCATCAATGATTTTATTCATCGTCGGCATTAGAACACTATGAATCTCTTGCAATGCAGCTTCCTCAAGTTCATCTGCTAGCTTACGAGAAGAAGTACTGTTAAGACCTCGCCTTTGAAACTCACTAATTGAAAATTTATCAAAATCCATGATGTCAATATCAAAGGTCTGACTATATTTAGTCTGCAGTTCGCGGACTAAAAAGCTTGCTTATTTAGAGTCATTAACTGCTAAAGTCTAAATTTGGCAGCTTTTGTAGAAGAGTAACACCTGAGTCTTCACGAATACATATCTTGTAAGGTTTAAATATAGAAACCAATCCTGAAATCGCTATATGCATCATTCCATAGGAGTTTTAGAAGCTTTTGCCTAGGAAGTGGTAGCGATTTAGACTGCATTCATCTATATAAATTTCCTCCCATAGCTATTATCCAGCTCATATGGAAGAACTCACCAAGCCCAGAAAGCTGCTTGATCAGGTGCGCGATGCACTGCGAGTCAAGCACTATGCCCATCGCACAGAAAAAACTTATGTTTGGTGGATCCGGCGCTTTATTCTGTTTCACCATAAACGGCATCCCCAAGAAATGGGCGAGGCCGAAGTAAAGGCATTCTTCACCCATTTAGCCGTTAACGGAGATGTGGCAGCATCCACCCAAAATCAAGCGCTCAGTGCCTTGCTGGTTCTCTATCGGCAGGTACTGAAACAGCCTTTAGCCGAATCTATTGATGTAGTTCGGGCCAGACAGTCCAAGCATTTACCTACAGTGTTGACGGCCGATGAGTTTCAGCGTTTATTGCAGGCACTAGAGGGGATTCAACAGCTCTTGGCTAAGCTGAGATGCGGGTCAAAGAAGGGCTACGCCTAGCGAGTGAAAGATCTTGATTTTGGTCAGTCTCAAGTGATGGTGCGGAATGCCAAAGGTAATAAAGACCGAATCACCGTTCTTCCACAAAGTCTCATTGAACTCCTACAGGCCCATCTCGTCTACGTTAAGCAACTGCAGCAAGATGAGCTAGCTCAAGGATATAGCACCGTTACCCCACGCCCTTGATCGCAAATATCCCAACGCAGAACAAGAATGGATTTGGCAATATGTTTTTCCGGCTCAACGGCGCAGCACCGATCCTCGCAGTGGTAGAGAACAGCGACATCGTTTAGGCGATGGTTTTCTGCAGCACTCGCTCAAGAAAGCAGCCCACCAAGCTCAAATAGCTAAGAAAGTAAGCTGTCACACGCTTCGCCATAGCTTTGCGACTCATTTGCGGCAAAACGGCTATGACATTCGTACCGTTCAGGAGCTAAGTGGCGAGGCAGAATCAAGTTAAAGATCAGATATTAGCAAATGCTCTACATGGCCCTCACCCCCAGCCCCCCTCTCCCAACATTGGGAGAGGGGGGCTGGGGGTGAGGGCCAATGCAACGATATTGAAATTAATCAGGAATCTTCAAGTCAATTGAGCCTATCTACTTATTAGGGCACAAAGACGTAAAAACCACGATGATTTATACCCATGTTCTCAATCAAGGTACTTTGAGCGTTCGTAGCCCCCTAGATATTTAATCAGCAGACACGGCGTGACTGAGTGCGGGATACCTTTTCAGTTATTAAGATTGATATGAAGCTGGAGGGGCACTCCAGTTCTAAAACACCAATTAAATATCGACCTGTTTGTCGAAGATTGTCTAGGTTTGTATGAAGCAGGTTGTTTGATGACTGTGAATCCGTCTCGTTCTGAACTTACGACTCCGCCTCTCTATGAAGAAAAGACCCAGGCCATTGCGCGGGAGCTGTTGGCGCAGACCGCAGAAAAGCGATCGCTCCTCGCTAAAATACAAGACCAATTCCGGTGGGACGATAAGCTGCTCAATTGGACAATGGACAACCCCAGTTTGCGGGTGCAGCTCTTTCGTCTGATCGATTGTTTGCCGTCTTTGACCACCAAAGCTGAAATGGCCCGTCATCTTCAGGAGTATCTGAGCGTTCCTGATGTAGAACTACCGGAAGCGTTGAAACGGCTGCTTAACTTCACGGCTTCCGATTCAATACCGGGACAAGTTGCGGCGACGACTCTGTCCACCTCAGTTGCAACCCTGGCACAAAAATATATCGCAGGCGAAACGCTGAAGCAGGTTCTCAAGACCATTAATCGTCTCCGTAAACAATCGATGACCTTCGCTATCGATGTTTTAGGCGAGGCAGTGATCACGGAAAAAGAAGCTCAGTCTTATCTCGATCAATATCTAGCGTTAATGGGACAGCTTACAGAGGTTTCTCGGCGGTGGTCTTCGGTACCCCAGATTGACGCTGCTGACGGGGATGATTTAGCTAAGGTCCAGGTGACGTTAAAGTTGACAGCGTTTTACTCTCAGTTTGATCCGTTAGATGTAGAGGGGTCTCAGACAACGGTGTGCGATCGCATCCGCATTCTCCTCCGTCGAGCGCAGGAAGTGGGTGCCGATGTTCATTTTGATATGGAACAGTACCGCTATAAAGATGCCACGCTAGCGACGTTAAAGTCTTTGTTAATGGAGGAAGAGTTTTGCGATCGCAACAACATCGGCATCACACTCCAAGCCTATCTCCGGGATAGCTACGGTGATTTGAAGGATCTGATTGAATGGGCGAAACAGCGGGGCAAACCGATCACGGTGCGGCTGATCAAAGGAGCCTACTGGGATCAAGAGACCATCATTGCTCGCCAGAATCATTGGCCCACGCCCGTCTATAATCACAAGTCTTCCACGGACGCCAATTTTGAGCGCATGACACAGTTGCTCTTAGAAAATCATGAGCATCTGTACGCCGCCATCGGTAGCCACAATGTTCGGTCTCAGGCCCATGCGATCTCAATTGCTCAAACCCTCAATATTCCGCAGCGACACATTGAATTTCAAGTCTTGTACGGTATGGCCGACAACCTAGCAGCAGCGTTAGCAAAACAGGGGCATCGAGTACGAGTCTACTGTCCCTACGGCGCTTTGATTCCAGGGATGGCCTATCTGATTCGACGATTGCTAGAGAACACTGCCAATAGCTCTTTTCTGCGGCAAAGTTTAACCGAGACTCCGATTGAAGAACTGTTAGCAGCGCCTCAGTGGAGAGAGGGCGATCAGGACGGTAGCGAAGTGGAACCGACGCCTATGCCCGTGACGACGACCGCGACTCAGATTGATCCTTCTGCAGATACTAATTTTGCGATCGCAACCCACCGAACCCAAGCCGAATCTGCCCTCACTGCCGTCAAACAACAGTTAGGTCAACAATATTGGCCGCTAATTGATGGAGAACGGGTGCAGACAGAGAAGAAGGTTCAATCCGTTAATCCATCTAATCCGACAGAAATTGTGGGGACTGTCGGGCAGATTAATATTGCTCAGGCAGAGGATGCGATCGCAGCCGCAAAAGCCGCTTTCCAAACTTGGAAACGCACATCAGCGAAAGAGCGGGCCGACATCCTGCGACGGGCCGCAAATCTACTTGAAGCGCGTCGTCATGAACTCAATGCCTGGATGGTGTTTGAAGCAGGCAAGCCTCTCCAGCAAGCCGATGTAGAAGTCTCAGAGGCTGTAGATTTCTGTCGATACTACGCAGCAGAGATGGAGCGTTTGGATCCTAAGATTATCTACGATGTGGCCGGGGAGAGCGATCGCTACTTCTACCGTCCCAAGGGCATTGTGCTGGTGATTTCCCCCTGGAACTTTCCGCTTGCGATCCCTACAGGGATGACGGTTGCGGCCCTAGTCACCGGAAACTGTGTTTTGCTAAAGCCTGCCGCTGTAACCTCTGTGATCGCGGCTAAACTTAGCGAAATTCTTGTGGAAGCCGGGATACCTAAAGGGGTATTTCAATACGTTCCAGGTAGCGGTTCCACCGTAGGCGCTCACCTCGTCAAACATCCCGCAGTCCAGATGATTGTGTTTACGGGTTCTCAAGAAGTGGGGTGCGAAATCTACGCCAACGCTGCTGTTCTGCAGCCCGGTCAAAGGCATTTGAAGCGTGTGGTAGCTGAAATGGGGGGTAAAAACGCCATAATCGTTGATGAAAGTGCTGATTTAGACCAGGCGGTCCAGGGAGTTGTGTATTCCGCCTTTGGCTATAGCGGCCAAAAGTGTTCAGCTTGCTCTCGGGTAGTCGTTCTAGCATCCGTCTACGACGCGTTTGTGGCGCGGCTAGTTGAAGCGACAAAATCGCTGAATGTTGGCATTGCCGCCGATCCGGGGACCAAGGTTGGCCCCGTGATTGATGAAGCAGCCCAGCAGCGAATTCGTGAAACGATTGATAAGGGTAAGACGGAAGCTAATCTGGCTTTGCAATTGCCTGCGCCTGAGACGGGTTACTTTGTGGGGCCAGTGATTTTTACTGAGGTTGATCCGCACAGTTCGCTGGCTCAGGAAGAAATTTTTGGTCCGGTTCTGTCAGTGATTAAGGCGCAGAGTTTTGAAGAGGGAGTTGCGATCGCAAACAACACGAACTTCGCGCTCACGGGTGGACTGTACTCTCGCACCCCATCCCATATTGAACAAGCCAAAACGGAGTTTGAAGTAGGGAATTTATACATCAATCGCAGCATTACAGGTGCGATCGTCGCTCGGCAACCCTTTGGGGGATATAAGCTTTCAGGGGTTGGCTCTAAAGCTGGGGGGCCAGATTATTTACTACAGTTTCTTGATCCCCGTACTGTTACAGAGAATATTCAGCGACAGGGCTTTGCTCCGATTGAGGGCATAGAGTAGATAGCTTCACTGATCTGAAATGAGTTTGGAGCCTTTCCCGGTTTTGTTCGCTTCGTTCAGGGTTAGTCTCATTTGCGATCGCAAACAGCAGCAATCACTCATAAAGATGTCATAAAAACGACATAATTGTTGAGTTTTGTATCCCGGTGAACTTCAGGGTTCAAATCTTTCAGCCTATATTGAAGTCCTGTCGGTTTATCAAAGCCCAGGCTTGAACGGCCTATGTAGCATCATTAGAAACTCATCTATCACTATGAAAATCCTTCAAACTCAGACGCTTCGAGGTCCAAACTATTGGAGCGTTAGCTGCTCAAAGCTCATCGTTGTGCTGCTGGATTTGGAGGATGTTTCCGATGGTCCCTCTAATACTCTTCCAGGCTTTTTGGATGGTCTCACGCAGACTTTACCCAGCCTGAAACAAAAACTTTATGCCCCAGAATATCGAGGAGCATCTCTAGATCAGGAACTACAAGGCTCCATGATGGGGCATATTTTGAAGCACGTCGCTTTAGAACTTCAGGTATTGGCCGATATGCCAGTGGCGTTTGGCTGTACTTGCGAGACAGCTTCTCCTGACGCTTATCAGGTTGCCATTGAGTACCAAAATGAAGACGCCGGACGCTATGCAACCCGAGCTGCGCTGCGTTTATGCCAAAGTATCCTTGATAAGGGCGTTTATCCCAAATCTGAACTACAAATAGATCTAGATGATCTGAGAAATTTACGGAGTGAAGCCGCTCAGGGAGCAAGTACTGAGGCATTGATTCAAGAAGCAGAAAACCGAGGCATTCCCTGGACACACCTAGAGACCTGTGATCTGTTTCAGTTTGGTTCCGGCAAGCATCAGAAGCGGATTCAGGCAGCGCTAACATCTCACAGCAACGTTCTGGGTGTGGAGCTGGCCTGTGATAAGGAAAGAACCAAAGAAATTTTGACGAGCATGGGCGCTCCCGTTCCATTAGGGAAGGTCATTTATGCCTTTCGCGATCTAGAAGAGGCCATTGATGACCTGGGCGGCTATCCCATTGTGGTTAAGCCTCTAGACGGGAACCAAGGTCGCGGGATCACAATTGATATTCGCTCTTGGCGGCAGGCAGAGTTTGCCTATGACCGAGCTAAGGATATCTCTGATGGCGTGATTGTTGAGCATTTCTATCAGGGCCGAGATCATCGAATTTTAGTTGTTAATCACAAGGTTGTCGCGGTAGCCGAGCGGGTCCCTGCCCATATCGTTGGTAATGGCCAAAGCACAATTTTTGACTTGGTTGAACTAGAGAATAAAGATGCTCGTCGGGGCGAAGGCCACGATACGCCGCTCACTAAAATAAAGCTCGATAACGCTACCGATGAAATGCTGAGCCGTCAAGGGTTTACCCTTGATACCGTTTTACAGCCGGACCAAATTTGCTACCTGCGGGCAAATGCCAATCTGAGTACGGGCGGGACTGCAATTGACCGGACTGATGAGATCCATCCAGATACGCTGTGGCTGGCAGAGCGGGCTTCACGGATCATCGATCTCGATATTGTTGGCATAGATGTGATTACGACCGATATTACCCAGCCGTTAAAAGACGTGGATGGCGTGATTGTGGAGGTCAATGCGGCTCCTGGGCTGCGCATGCATATGGCCCCCAGCGAAGGTGTGGCCCGAAATGTTGCAGCTCCAATTCTCGACATGCTGTTCCCAGCCGGCGCGCCGACTCAGATTCCGGTGGTGGCGGTGGCAGAAACGGGGGGCTCAGAAACGCCTACGCCTCTGATCTCGCATATCTTAGGTCAAGTGAAGGACTCTGTGGGCTATACAACGGCAGATGGTGCTTTTATTGGTCAGTATCCTGTCAAAAAGGGCCGTGCGACCGACGCTCAAAGCGCTCAGATAATTTTGCAAGATCCGACGGTGGATATGGCTGTTTTGGAGACTTCCCACAGCAGCATTTTGCGATCGGGGCTAGGCTTCTCGCACTGTGATGTGGGGGTGGTCCTGAATGTGCCATCGGATCAAAGTCCCTGTACGCTTGACCACAGGGCGAGAGCGCTATCTGTGATTTCTGGCGCTGTCCATGCAGATGGCTATGCTGTGCTGAATGCTGATGACGAGCGGGTTGTCACGATGGCGGAGCAGGTTCAGGGCCAGGTTGCCTACTTCTCGATGGATCCTGAGAATTTGGTGTTGCGATCTCATCTCCAGCAGGGTGGAATCGCTGCCGTCTATGAACAGGGCTACCTCTCGATTCTGCAGCAAGACGAAGTAAAGCGGATTGAAAAAGTTGCACATCTGCCGCTGACAGTCCGTGGCTGTTCGCCGGCTGCCATTGCCTCTGCCTTAGCCGCAAGCCTGACTGCTTATGTGCAAGGAGTAACAGTAGAGCAGATCCGGGCAGCGTTGCAGACCTATCGCAGCTTCGATCAGAAACCGTCAGAGCCAGCGGACTTTTTCGATGATGATAGTCAGCCGAATGTGCCTAAGCGATATATAAACTTAAAAGACGTGGTGCTAACGACGTCTAAAGAGCCATTGCCGCTGCTTTGCGATGCGTCGGCAGCGCAACAAGTTAGAGAGCTATGTCAAGAGTATCCAGCGTTCCGGTATGCCCCATCCAATCCACAGCTCCTAGTACAAGTGCAGAAGCCTACACAACTCAACGGCTTCAAATTCTGGGGGACTTTCACGGCCACAGATTCTCTTGCGGTAGAACCGAGGGCATCAGATGCAGAGTCTAGGACTGAAATCGTCTCTGAGAAGGAGCAACAAAGAAAGGAATCTGCCATCGCTCACGAAAATCTAGATCTTGAAAGTGACTTAAGTACAGAAGATTCACAGTTGTCCGATCAAAATGATCCGACGAATCTGTGGGTCCAATTCAAGAATGGTCTTAAGCCACAGACTGTTTTGCAGAACTATATTTCCCAGGCCTCTGCAGTTGTTGCTGCGCCTGAAAGAACGACCGTTGCTCCTGCTCTCGCTGTGTCTGAAGAACTCGATTCTCCAGAAGCGCAAACAAATTTGGAGCAGAAGAAGAGCAGTCTGATCCGCACTCAGATCGAGACAATACAGTCTGAAGTCAGTGCGGCGGAGAAGACGGCTGAACGAGCACGTCAGGAATTGGCTGCGTTGTCTGAGGCTATTAAGCAGCACGATATCAAAGCGTGGGAGGCTCAGCAAGAGGTCAAGATCAGGCGCTGGACTAAAGAAAAAGCACCCGTTGCGAAGCAGGTTGCTGAACAGGTTCTTGATATTGGAGGGACAGTAGTTGCGATCTCATTTGTCTTTACTCGCATCGCAGCCAAGATGACCTTCGAAATGGGCAGAGAATTAGGTGCGATCGCCCGAGAGAAGCCTGAGAAAACCGTGCCATCAGTTGATTCCAACACTCTCGATCCTGCGCTGAAAGATGTGATCAATATACTGGGTAAAAACGGACGATTTGAAGGCGAAGTGTTTATTTTTCAACAGACGAACAGAGGCGTTGATGTTCATCTCAAAAATGGAACACCTGTTTACACTAATAGGAAGCTCAATCCTGACGTGAAAACTCGCTTTGTCCATCGCCTGAGCAAGATTCATAAGCGCGTCGTTCGGGTCAGAGCCGATATTGAGCAGAAACTGACGGTCCAAGACTATCAAAAACGGTTGATTGAGAATTAGGGCTGTGTCGCAAATCATCCGTCTAGGTGGAAGAATCCCCTGACCAGTTTAGGTCCTAAGCCGCCCCTCCGAAGAGTTCATTGAAAAAAGAGAGCTGTCCTATGGCATCTGCTTTCTTCACACCCTTGACTTGTTCTGTATGAATCTGACCTTGTCTCGATAGTCAGCAAGGCCAACCCCATCACCGTTTCCAAATGGCCTTGTAACTGCGCTACTGGCACGGTCGCCCCCTGGGAGTAAGGAGACGAATATTGCCGCCATCTAAGCTGTGTGACCTCTTTCTCCTCAGGCGATGGACCGAAGATTTGTCGATGAACCAAACGTTGCTACGTTTCTGAGCTGACTTTGATACCCGTCAAGACCACAAAATCCGCCGCAGCATGAGTATAAGAGACATTTTCCTCTCAAAAAGGCGACATGCTCCCTCGTGCTACTGTAGCCACTCAATACTCCTCGATGAGTGGCCAATAAATCAAGAGACTAACTAAGAATCATCATTTGTACATCCCACTCATAAATAAATCCTAAGAATTCTTCACCTCAAGCTCAGATTAAATTAATTTTCTAATCTTCTGTATAGATAATGCTGTTATTGCATGTATGAATTGCAGGTACCTCATGCTGGCAACCACAAAGATGCGCTGACTTTCTTTAAGCCATTAGTAGCTGAGAAAGTAAAACTCCATCACGATAACTACACCACTAGTGCAAGATATCGTTTTTCAAAAAATGCAATCCAAAACTCCATAGAGAGAGGAAAATTTAGATATGCTTAAATCATTACTTTTAGCCGGTACAATCCTTGCTTTCTCGCCAACCGTTATTCAAGCGGCTGATGTCTTGGAAGGAGCAAGTTTGATTCAATCCTCCAGTTTCACTGGGGAAAACGATCATACCGTCAGCGGCAAAGTTGAGATTGTCAAACAAGGTGATATCTACTATCTAATATTGGGCGAGGACTTCTCATTTGATGGCGCCCCTGACCCTCGCCTGGGCTTTTCAAACAATGATTCGTTTGCGAGTGCTAGTACGTTCTCAGGACTTAACCTTGACAGCGGCAAGCAAATTTATCGTTTGCCTGCAACTCTAGATGTAGGCAACTACGATGAACTCACAATTTGGTGTGAGAAATTTGGTGTTCCTTTAGCCGAGGCTAAATTTTAGCTCAATACATCGATACTCTGTAATCCTCTTCTTTAGCTCAATATGCTCTAGAGGCATGGTATCTGTGCACAAAATTCAGCTCAATTAGCACTAGTCATCGAAAGGGTACTACTTATGGCACACTTGCAAAATCTCAATGAAACAGGGGTTGCAATTCAAGGATATGACCCTGTTTCTTACTTCGAGAATCAACCCGTTGAGGGAAGCACCGAAATCTCCTCAACGCATAACGGTGCAATTTACTACTTCAGTAGCCAAGCTAATAAGACAACATTTGATGCTGCACCTTCGCAATATGCCCCGCAGTACGGTGGTTTTTGTGCTGTAGCGGTTTCAGAAGGCAAAACCTTTCCCGTTGATCCCAAGAGTTACATTGTCGAAAATGACAAGCTGTACCTTTTTTATAACGGTCGGCTAGGCGACACGAAACCTCAATGGGAGGCGGAGGGGCAAACTCGTAAAGCCAATGCCGATACTCATTGGGAAAATGATGATCTGACAGTGGTTTACCCTACTGTAAATTACTAAGCTAGTTCTGCTGTCACAAGTGGTAACGATTGAAAAAACGGCACATATTCTGAGTAATGGAACTGAAATTCTTTACAGATACGGGCCTGGAAATACCTTCGGTGACGGCGGAGCAAATGATTGAAGTCGACCGTGTGGCAACAGAGGAGACTGGCCCCAATCTATTTCAGATGATGGAAAATGCAGGACGCAATTTAGCGCTGCAGGCGATCTCAACTCTCAACGGCCAGTGGCAGCAGGCCAACATCATTGTCTTGGCTGGAAGCGGTGGCAATGGGGGCGGTGGCATTTGTGCCGCCAGACATTTAGCCAACCGAGGAGCCAACGTAAAGCTGTGTCTATCCTCCGTTGAGCGGCTCAAAGAAGTTCCTGCTTGGCAGCGACGGATTTTTCAAGCCACAAATGGTCAAGAGATTGCCATTGAGGATCTTCTCGCGACTGATGAACCGATCGATCTAATTCTTGATGCCTTGATTGGCTACAGTCTCCGAGCGGCTCCCCGAGGTAATGCTTTAGATTTAATTGAGTGGGCCAATCGTTTAGATGCGTCCATTTTATCGCTTGATATCCCTTCTGGGGTTGATTCTACGACTGGAGACACGCCGGGAGCCTTTATTCATGCCCAGGGGACGATGACGCTGGCCCTACCGAAAACAGGTCTTTTGCCTGAGAGAACAGGAGAACTCACTCTGGCGGATATCGGTATTCCTGCAGGAGCCTATGCCTGGAAAACGCTGCAGCTTGATTATCTGCCTCCTTTCGGAGATCGCTATCGCATTCCCCTGACGGCTCGAGATCACTAAACAATTAGAAAACACGCAATGGATAACCAATACGACATCATCATCATTGGCACGGGCGCAGGCGGCGGCACAATGGCTAGAGCGCTAGCTCCTACCGGAAAAAGTATTTTAATTCTAGAAAAAGGAGGTTTTATCCCTCGTGAGATGGACAACTTTGACCCTCATGTGAACTGGGTGGAAAAGCGATACACTCCCGACGTTACCTGGTATCACGAGGGGGAACCCTTCCGCCCTAGCCACCCCCACTACTACGTGGGCGGCAATACCAAGTTCTACGGATCAGCCCTCTTCCGTCTGCGGGAAAAAGACTTTGAAGAAGTTGAACACCATGACGGCATTTCCCCAGCTTGGCCCATCTCCTACACAGATCTAGAGCCTTACTACGCGATCAGTGAAAAATGGTATTACGTTCACGGTGAAGACGGAGCCGATCCCACTGAACCGAAGCGCAGTTCTCCCTATCCCTATGAACCGCTGCAGCATGAGCCTCGCATTCAGCGACTCAATGATGATTTAGCGAACAAGGGACTGCATCCGTTCCCCATTCCGATGGGAATGCGAATGGGCCATGACGGAGAAGATGGAGCCACCAGTAGCTTAGATTTATGGCCGCAATTTGATGGCTACCCTGATCCCTATGAGATCAAGGCAGACTCTCACATTGTCGGGATTCGCCCTGCGCTGCAGCACGACAACGTGACTCTGAAAACCAATAGCCCTGTGGAGCGTCTTGAAGTCGATGCCTCTGGTCGAAAGGTGGAGACAGTGGTGGTGAAAACTGAGGCGGGGGAAACGATTGAATATAAGGCAGACCTAGTGATTGTGGCGGCGGGAGCTTTGGGGTCGGCACTTTTGTTTTTGCGATCGCAACATCCCAAACACCCCAACGGTCTCGCCAACGCCACGGGCCTAGTGGGGCGCAACTTTATGGGACACAACAACGCGACGTTGATCGCCATTAGCAAAACACCCAATGATGCCACCTTTGAAAAAACGCTAGCCCTGGCCGATTACTACTGGGGGGATGACGAATTTAAATATCCAATGGGCCTGATTCAAATGCTGGGTAACTTTAACGAAGCCCTAATGAAATTAGAGTCTCCAGAACCCCTAAATGGGATGACCCATGCCGAAATGGCGTCCCACTCTTTAGACTTTTGGCTCCAAAGTGAAGATTTGCCCCGAATCGAAAACGGGATCTCTTACGACAGCTCAGGTCAGGTGGTCTTTGACTACCAAGCCAATAATGTAGAACCTGCGACTCAGCTCAAAAAACGACTCACTGACTTCCTGGACTGCATTGGTTGTCACCCCGGCACTCACAATGTTGATTTGTACTTAGGCAGCATGGTGGGCGTCCCACTCGGACACACGATGGGCACGATGAAAATGGGAACAGATGCGAGTCAGTCTGTCTTGGATCCTTACTGTAAACCCCATGAACTAGATAATGTCTTTGTCACAGATGGCAGCTTTTTTGTCTCTGCAGGTGCTGTTAATCCTACACTCACCATCATTGCCCAAACCCTAAGAGTGGCTGAGCACATCAAAAGCCAAAGGCTCTAGCAATTCGTTGATTGCAGAGCATAAGTCTTGTGGGGAAAGTGCTGAATCGTCAACACTCTCCAGTAAATTCGTGAAAGCACGATCAACATCCGATCAAAATCTAGAGGCAATGCATCATGGAAGGCCCCGGTCTTTATTTAGCGATTGGCTTAGCGTTGATGCATGCCTTCATCTCGAAACTGAATGTTGTCAACGTTATCCCTGAACATCGCTGGATGTCCTTTGCCGGCGGCGTTTCCATTGGCTATGTCTTTCTAGAAATCTTTCCAGAACTCAGTCATGCCCAGGAAGAGCTAGAACATTCCGCCTTGCCCTTCGTGGCCTACCTAGAAAATCACGTTTATATCTTGGCCCTCCTTGGACTGCTTGTGTTTTACGGCCTAGATATTCTGGCCCTCACTTCTCGACGGCAAAATCGCTTTGAAAACGATGTTGATACTACCAGCCCCGCTGTATTTTGGATTCATATCTCAGCCTTTGCGGTACTGAACATCATTTTCGGTTACCTGCTCCAAGATATCGCTGACCACACCTTGCTGCAGTGCGCTCTGTATTTCATCGCGGTGGCTCTGCACTTTTTCATCATTGATCACAGCTTGCGGGAGCACCACAAAAAGCCCTATGACAAACTAGGTCGCTGGCTCTTAACAGCTGCAATTATGGTAGGTGCGATCGCAGGTCAAGCCACTCGCTTTGATGAAGCAGCCGTTTCGATTGTCTGGTCCTTTTTGGCCGGGAGCCTCATTCTCAACATATTGGCGCGAGAATTGCCGGACGAAAAGAAGAGCTGCTTCGGATCTTTTATCGGTGGGATTGCGCTCTATACCGGCTTGCTATTGCTAATCTAAATTTTGATTGAGGAGAGAGACTATGCCGGAGATAACAACCCAGTGGTACCGCGTTCTAGGTTTGGACGAATTACCTGAGAGCCGTGTCAAAACTGTAGTGGCGGGCCATAAAAGCCTTGCCTTAACCCATTACAAAGGCCAATATGGTGCCCTCGATAATCGCTGTCCCCACCAAGGCGGTCCCCTCGGTGAGGGCTCCATTGAAAACGGTCTCCTACGCTGCCCTTGGCACGGGTGGGACTACTGCCCGCTAACCGGCAAGTCCCCCGACGCTTTGGACGTTGATGATGCCCTCGCAACCTTTCCAGTAGAGGTGCGTGCGGATGGCATATACGTCGGCTTACCCGTTGAACAACCCCACACCCGCACCGTGAGTGATGTGATGGCGGAAACGATGGTGAACTGGGGTATCACCCATGTCTTCGGCATGGTGGGTCATTCTAATTTAGGCCTCGCAGACGCACTCCGCCGTCAAGAGGTACAAGGTAAGCTCACCTATATCGGCATTCGCCATGAAGGAGCTGCTGCCTTCGCCGCCTCAGCCTACGCAAAGCTGACAGGTAAACCTGCGGCCTGCTTAACTATTGCCGGACCGGGTGCAACAAACCTACTCACGGGCATGTGGGATGCAAAAGTCGATCGCGCTCCGATTTTAGCCTTGACGGGACAGGTCAATTCTCAGGTTTTGGGCACAGGCAATTTTCAAGAGTGTGATTTACAGGCCGCCTTCAGTGGCGTAGCTGCTTGGAGCCAAACGGTGCTCAGCCACAGCCAACACGCTGAGTTAATGACCCTAGCCGTCAAACATGCCCTATTAGAGCGAAATGTCTCTCACCTGATTTTTCCTGATGAAGTTCAGATGCAGCCTGCGGTGGATGTACCTGCTTCTAACCCCGCCGGACGGATGACACCCTTACAGATTGCGCCGCCGCCTGAGTCGTTGCTTGAGGCTATTGATCGCCTCAAGCAATCCCGCCGCCCGGTGATCATTGTTGGGCATGGTGCCCGTTTCCATATGCCTGCTATTACGGAACTTGCAGAACTATTGGGAGCGCCTATTCTCACGACCTTTAAGGGGAAAGGACAGATCTCGGACCGTCACCCCCTCGGCTGCGGAGTCTTGGGACGCAGTGGCACCCCCATTGCCAGTTGGTTCATGAATGAGGCTGATGTGTTGCTGGTGTTAGGAGCCTCGTTTTCTAATCACACCGGAATTTATCCTGGTAAGCCGATTATCCAAGTGGATTTTGACCCGCTGGCGCTAGGGAAATTCCATCCCGTCGAGGTGCCGGTTTGGGGCGAAATCAGCGTTGTGGTGGAGCAGTTGAATACAGCGCTTACAGGGCAGGTGGATACAGAGGATGTGCGATCGCAAATTCAAGACCACTGGACCATTTGGCGAACTGAAAAAGCTCGTCGCGAAGCCGATGATCGAGGCCAAGGGTTAAACTCAGCCTCTATCTTTGCTGCCATGACCCGCCAAGTCTCTGCCGATGCCGTGATTGCCGTAGATGTGGGTAACAACACCTACTCCTTTGGTCGCTACTTTGAATGTCAGGCCCAGTCCGTTTTAATGTCGGGCTACCTTGGCTCCATCGGATTTGCCTTCCCTGCTGCGATGGGAGCTTGGGCCGCCGCAGGCCATGAGCGCCGCATTATCTCAGTCTCAGGAGATGGAGGCTTTGGTCAATATTTGGCTGAATTTACAACAGCCGTAAAATACCAGATGAACATTACCCATATCCTGCTCCATAACGATCAGTTGGGTAAAATCTCTAAAGAGCAGCGGGCAGGCGAATGGGATGTCTGGCAAACCTCATTGCACAATCCTGATTTTTCTAAATATGCTCAGAATTGCGGTGGGTTCGGTATCCGAGTTACACAGCAGAACGAACTTGATGACGCAATCGCTCAAGCGCTAACGCACCAAGGGCCTGCCTTAGTAGAAATCATGTCTGATCCAGAGCTGATTTAGATTGTGCTCTGAGCCTTAGCAGACACAGTATTGAACTCGTGGGCTTTTGTCAGAAATGGCCCAAAAGATGTAACACTCGCACGACAGTCAGGCCATCCCTAGAAATGCTTTAGGGATGACAAGGCAGCTATGGGTGATTCAAAATATAGTCTCAAGTTTGTAAGCTTGCTAATACGTTTAACCTAAGGTGCAGTGTGCTTCTCCCCCCATCTCAATCCAGCCGCAAATCAGGCCCGACGTTGACTGAGCTGCAGCACAACGCCCCGCAGTATCAATAACAATCACTCCACCCTCTCCCTGCACGCGCCTGACTAGATAATCAACCCCGGCCTTCGCTGCCGCCTCAGCATCCATGCCCTTAAATTCAACAAACACAGAAATTGTTTTCGCTAACACCGTGCGCAAGAACTCCTCTCCATAGCCAGTTGCCGAGACTGCACAGCTTTGGTTGTCGGCATATACGCCCGCCCCAACGACTGGCGTATCCCCGACTCGGCCCCAGTGATTGTTCACCAATCCCCCCGTAGAAGTTGCCGCTGCAAGATCACCTTGCAGATCGCGGGCAACAGCTCCCACTGTTCCTAGTTTTTCGGAGTGTGGCTTGACGCGCTCATGGTCTAACGTAATTCGCCCTGCAGCCTGTGCCTCTGCTAACTGCTGAATCCGGTTTTCAGTAATGAAATAATCCTCAGGGCAGGTTTCGAGCTGGCACAATTTTGCAAATTCTAATGCTCCATACCCCATCAGCAGGACATGCTCTCCTTTCTCCAGCACGCGACGCGCCACAGCGATCGGGTTTTTAACCTGCTCAACGCAGGCTACTGCCCCTGCCCCTAGATCTCTCCCGCTCATGATCGCGGCATCCATTTCTACTTTTCCCTTGGCATTGAGAACAGATCCTCGCCCTGCGTTATAAAGTCGATCATTCTCTAAAAGCGTTACGCAGTACTCCACCACATCTAGGGCGCTATCTCCTTGTTCTAGGCGATGACGGCCCTTCTCTAGAATTGTGTTGATGCTCTCCCTGAACTCGGCTTCGCCTGCCTCGTATTTCAGATCCTCCAAAGAACCTGAACCACCATGAATCATCAAGGAATAAGAATTTGACATTGCTTATTTAGTAAAGAACTAAGTGAGTAAGTAGATAGGCTTAATTGACTTGAAGATTCCTGATTAAATTCAATATCGTTGCATTGGCCCTCACCCCCCCCAGCCGCCCTCTCCCAATACTGGGCGAAGGGGGAGAAAGGCAGATAGCGAGGGGATCTTTCTCCCCTCTCCCAACATTGGGAGAGGGGCTGGGGGTGAGGGCCATGTAGAGCATTTGCTAATATCTGATCTTTAACTTGATTCTGCCTCGCTACTTACAGAGTGTTTGGATGCTTTGGCCCCAAAAGGTTGTAGGGTCAACCTCCCGTCTGCTACATCTTGCCCCAAAACCTTCCCTTCTAGGGGAGTTGAAGATCTATTCTTTCGACAGTAAATTTTGCCCAAGTGTATTGTGCCAGCAGCAGCATTTTTCATAGAAAGCAATCTAGATTTCTGTCCTCTCTGATTGACTTTTCAACGACTCTCAACTCCCGAGTCTGTGCCAACAGGCTGAGGAATTAGCTCATCTAAAATCCTAAAGCGAATATGATTGATGGCTAAGTCTCCCATGGAAAGACCTTCTGGCTTGTTGTCAGCCTTCATTTTTGCAAAGGGGATACCTTTGCCCAGTTCAGTGTGATACCAGGATAGGCCCATGAAGAAACGCTCAGGGTACGGGCCGCGATCGATGACGTCATCGACATTGGATTCCATCGGTAGCCAGCCAATCCCAGGAACATAAAACTCTAGCCACACATGGTTAAAGTCTGGCTCTAAGGGCAGATGGCGATATTCAGGATGTTGAGGACATTTGTAGCGGCCAATGGTGCGACAGGCAATTCCGTTCAGGCGAGCTAGGGCGAGCAAGACCCCGACGTATTCGCCGCAGGAGCCAATGCCCCGCTCCAAGGCCACATCAGGCGTATCAATTTTGGGCCGGATGCCGTAGGAAAGACGATCGTAGACGTAGTTGCGGATTTTGAGCATCTTCCGTAGCACGTTTGTTTCTGTGCCTGCGGCCTCTTTCGCAGCGGCCTGAATAGTGAACGTATCCATTGCCAGATCATCGTCATCGACCAAATATTGCGCTTGCAGCTCGGGAGCAAGTGTCAGATTCGAGTCGATATCGTCGGGGGTTAGAGAATACTTGAGGCTATACATTTCAACAGTGGCTTTCCAGCCCAAAAGACCGCCTTGATCGGGCTTGATCTGGTCGAATTTGAAAACGGCCACCTTTTGCCCATTCTGTTCTTCGATTGTGAACGGATGGCCGATTGGCTCGATATGGCGGATGCGCTGACGCTGTGTCTCAGAAGGTAGGGCAATGCGCCACTCAACGTTATTGAGGGTTACGTCTTCGATGGAGAGCAGTTCTTCGACGTAGGACAGCTCTACCAAGTAACCATTGGAGAGTGTGTAATGTTCTGTTGGGTTGTGGTGGAGACACAGGGGATGGATAAAGGTGCGATCGCGAAAGGTCAGCTGATAGGGCGATTCGGCATTGGGATCATCCCGTATATAGGGTTCTTCATCGGTGTACACCACATAGCAAATGGGCACTTGATTCTTCGGTGTATAAAATGCGATTCCTGTAGGGGAGCTGAAGGGGGTTAGAGCGCTGTACTGAATGGCTCCAGTGGCGGGATCGAGGCAATAAACCGTTTGCTCATCGCGATCGCAAACCCACAGCCGTTCATCCGCCACCGTCAATGTTTCAGAACCCACACCGGGCTGAGGAAATTTATCTAACGGTTTGCCGGTGGCGGGGTCAAAAACATGGATATAGCCAGACTTTTGACAGCTCACATAGATCGCTGACGGCCCCACGGCCACCCCGGCGACAGGATACGGTAGGTGAGCAAAATGCCTTTGTTCTAGGGGCGCGCGATGGTCTCCGAGCAGCCCTTGGCTATCGCAACAAAACACCTCCTGATCCTTCGCAAACCAGAACGTATCCTGGTGCAGGGTTAATCCCGTGACATCGAGCCAGTCTGAAACCTGATGAGGGTTCAGGATAATGGTGTTATTCGTGAGTGGATCAATAGAGAGCAGGTAGCCCCGAACGGTATCAACGGCCAAGATGCGATCGCCATCCGTCGTCAGTCCTGTGAGGGCATATACACCGATGGGACGAACGGTAGAATGCTGCAGTGAAGCATCGGGAGACATGCATTCAGGCTTCGACATAAATTAACTAGACTCAGGATCACTCAATACTATAGCCTCCGCTGTCAATACAAATCTGTCCCCGCAGGGGTTGAAGGATCCTGCTGGAAGCAAACGCGAGAGACTTCCTTTATGTGATGGATGATGCAGTTGATTGATCCGGTCTATCCGTATGATTTATGCTCATTGTTTGTAATTGGGGTTATCAAACATGGGCTGTTTCCAGAGCTTCGACTCTGCCCCGTTCATGTTGGCGAACAGTGCGTTATCAAGATGAAGGACATCATATTGCATGAAAGTTGTTTACGACCCAGACAAAGATATTTTACAAATTGCCTTTATTACAACCGTCATTGAGGAAACGACGCAAATCGCACCAGGCTTGGTCTTAGACTATGACGAAGACGGTACCGTTGTGGGCGTAGAGATCAGAAAAGCTTCGACAAAGGTTGATAATCCATACTCCATTGCCTATCTGGTGGGCGAAGCGAACGTTAACAAACCTCAGCCCAGTGCAAAAAGTTAGGCAACAACACTTGTCCTATCCCTCAACTTAGATCGTCATCCCTTCTAAAGTCATAGACTTTTGACTTTAGAAGGGAAAATTCAGCGATTCGACGTATTCGAGCAGAGCACGAATCGCTACTATTAATGAGGCCTTTTATGAAGGGAAGCGCTCCGTTGCTTTCAGTCTAGAAAAATTTTTCAATGAGTGAACCATGACCGATTCAGTACGAATTTTGATGTGTGCCCCGCATCATTATGATGTCGATTACGTGATCAACCCTTGGATGGAGGGCAATATCCATCGTTCGTCGCGGGACCGTGCTGAACTGCAGTGGGATGAGCTGCATCGGGTCTTGAAAACCTACGCGACGGTTGATCTAGTGGAGCCTCAACCGGGGTGGCCAGATATGGTTTTTACCGCTAATGCAGGGCTGGTTCTAGACAACACCGTCGTGCTCAGTCGTTTTTTCCATCCTGAACGGCAGGGTGAAGAACCCTATTTCCAACAGTGGTTTACAGATCAGGGCTACACCGTGCATACGTTGCCCAAAAGCCTGCCCTTTGAAGGAGCCGGAGATGCGCTGCTCGATCGGGCCGGAGGCTGGCTATGGGCGGGCTACGGGTTTCGCTCTGAACTGGACTCCCACCCTTATTTGGCCCAGTGGTTAGATGTAGAAGTGCTGTCCCTGCGGTTAGTCGACCGGCGCTTCTACCACCTAGATACCTGCTTTTGTCCGCTTACGGACGGGTATCTGCTCTACTATCCGCCAGCTTTTGACACCTACTCCAATCACTTGATTGAGCGGCGTGTCCCGGCTGAGAAGCGAATTGCGGTTGAGGAGGTAGATGCCGTTACCTTTGCCTGTAACGCCGTAAATATTGATCGCGTGGTGGTGATGAACCACGTTAGCGATCGCCTCAAGCAAAGCCTCGGCGATTGTGGCTTTACCGTGGTTGAAACGCCCCTCACAGAATTTCTGAAGGCGGGTGGGGCTGCCAAATGTCTGACTCTAAGGACCACAGAGCCGCGCCACGCTTCGCCCCAGGCTTCCACGATTCAAAGTCGTATTGTTCATCTTGAAGGCCATTTACTCGATACGGGTCTAGTCAATCGAGCGCTGGATACGATTGTGGCGGGGGGCGGCAGTTTCCAGGTTCTAAATTTTGATCTGGGCGAACAGCGTCAGGATATTTCGACTGCAGAAGTCAAGGTTTCAGCCCCGGATACGGACGTCATTGCCGACATTATGGGGCAGTTAGTGGACCTCGGTGCGGTGAGCGTCACGGAAGAAGCGGTTGATGCTGAGCTAGAGGCCGTTGTTCAGGCGGGCGTTGCGCCGGATGATTTCTATGTGACGGCGATCTATCCCACCGAAGTCTTGATCGAGGGGCAATGGATCAGGGTTCAAGGTCAGCGGATGGATGGTGCGATCGCAATCACTCAAACTAACAGTGGTATCGCTGCCCGCTGCAAGCTACTGAGAGATTTACAGGTCGGCGAATCAGTTGTGGTCGGCAGTGAGGGCATTCGCACCAAGCGCACAGCGACAACGCTCAAAAAAGGCGCATCGGAAGAATTTGGCTTCATGGGCGCTGGCGTTTCCAGTGAGCGTCGCGTGGAATTAGTCGTCGAACAAATTGCCTGGGACTTGCGCCGGATTCGAGATCAGGGCGGCAAAGTCGTGGTGACGGCGGGGCCGGTGGTCATCCATACCGGCGGTAGTGAGCATCTCAACAGGCTGATTCGAGAGGGGTATGTTCATGCGCTTCTGGGGGGAAATGCGATCGCCGTTCACGACATCGAGCAATCCATGATGGGCACCTCCCTGGGGATGGATATGAAGCGGGGCGTCTCCGTTCATGGCGGGCACCGTCATCACCTCAAGGCGATTAACGCCATTCGTCGCTGCGGCAGTATTGCTAACGCGGTGGAGCAGGGCACCTTACGCAGCGGCGTGATGTACGAATGCGTCAAGCACAACGTTCCCTTCTCTCTGGCTGGGTCGATCCGAGATGATGGCCCCCTGCCGGATACCAAGATGGACTTACTGGAGGCTCAGGCCGACTATGCGCGCCTGATTGAAGGCGCAGACCTGATTTTGATGCTGTCAACGATGCTGCATTCTATTGGTGTGGGCAACATGACGCCTGCGGGCGTGAAGATGGTCTGTGTGGATATTAATCCAGCGGTGGTAACAAAGCTCAGCGATCGCGGTTCCATTGAGTCGATCGGCGTTGTCACCGATGTTGGCCTATTCCTCAGTCTTTTGGTACAGCAGCTGACTAAGCTGACCGGAGAGTACGCCCAAGTCTGAGGCTGTTGAGTCGGGCTGTTGAGTCGGGCTGTTTCATCGTTGGCTCTCTCTCACAATTCGCAAAAGTAAAAACCTCCGCGAAGTCAGGCATGAGGCGTTTCTCTGTCTCTGTTCAGATGAAACCGCAATCAACTACAGTAAGATGCGTGGGTTTCTGAACGGCTTGCTGCCTGAGCAGGAGCGACATCAACGACATTCGCAACGTTCTGCTGTATGGATTGGCTTATTGCTCCACTTCAGTTTTATCTTCAGCTCGCACTGGCGGGGGCCTGGGTTGTAGGTGTTTTTGGACTTGCAGAATACCTGAAGCATCAGGGTAAAACGGACCCAGAAGTGAATCGTAAAGTTGTCCACATTGGCGTCGGCAACGTTGTTTTACTGGCTTGGTGGTTCCAGTTTCCGACCTGGATTGGGCTAACAGCTTCTGTCTTTTTCAGCCTTGTGATGCTGCTATCTTACCGATATCCAATTTTGTCTAGCACCAGCGGTACGGGACGTAAGAGCCTGGGTACATTTTTCTATGCCGTTAGTATCGGGTTATTGGTGGGCTGGTTTTGGCCCCTGGCCTTGCCCCAATATGCGGCCATCGGCATCTTAATCATGACTTGGGGAGATGGCCTTGCGGCCATTGTGGGTCAGCGATGGGGAAGGCATCCGTATCAGCTTTGGGGCATGAATAAGAGCTGGGAAGGTTCGTTGACGATGGCGGGCGTGAGTGGTGCCATTGTGGTCTTGATTTTGCTTTTTACCCAGGGTAATAGCTGGCAGATATGGGTTAGTGCACTTCTGGTCGCAGTTGCCGCTACCGCCCTAGAATCAATTTCGAAATTTGGTGTCGATAACCTGAGTGTTCCCCTGGGCAGTGCAGCGCTCTGCTTTCTGTGCAATGAGCTGTGGTTGTAAGCGTGATCACTCGTAAACTAAAGAATCATGAGAACAGCGAATTAATAAAAGCCTTGTAATGCTGTCAAAGGTTCGTTGAGGTTGTAGTCCTCTGGGGGGGGGGAATAGAGAAGATTTTTGCTCAGGGCTATTTGATTTGACCGGCAAAGTCCAAAATAAAATGGAATTACTGAGTAGGAGTATTTCCATTTTTATGTCCTTTACTTGGCTATATTTGAATCTCTTGCAACATCCAGTTCAATCTAGAAATATCAATTTGAATCTCAAGAAATATGGATAAAACAACTGAACTGATCCTAAACAAAACAAGAAGAATTTATAAAAGAATTAATTTATTTAGTCCTTCGCGGGAAAATGAGTGGGATTTTTTTGTCCCTAAGGATGGCACTCCACTAACGATTAATTCTCAAGATCAAGAAGCAGGCAGTTTAATAAAAGACCAGCTTACTAATAGTTCTCCTTGCATGATTTCTCGCTTAGGTCGAACTGAGCTAAGAGCGATCTTGATTTATAGAAATATGCAAGAAAATCCGAATATATACTCAAAAACAATAAAATATATTAGGGGTGACATAGGATATTTTTGGTGGAATGATTTCATTAAAGATAAGATGCAGGTTAACTCAGGCTTTTTCCCATCAAATGAGGTGATGTTAGACAAATTCTGTAAGAGAATGCTGTCGGATATCCAAGATATCAATATCCTTGGGTCATGGTTAGATGGAGAATCTTGCTTGACGTCATTTTTGAAACAGGCTAAGGCTGTTCCTTTAATTGATTTAGAACCTTATCATCATAACAATCCTTGGTCTATGGCATTAGAGAATAAGAAAGTATTGGTCATACATCCCTTTGATAAGAGTATTCAACAGCAATATCTCAAGCGTGAGTTGCTGTTTGAAGATCCACGGGTACTTCCTGACTTTGAACTCCTAACATTGAAGGCTATTCAGTCAGTCAATGGTCATCACGAAGACTTTGAAAGTTGGTTTGAAGCATTAGACTGGATGTGTGAAAAAATTTCTAACATAGATTTTGATATTGCAATTATTGGCGCTGGTGCTTACGGACTGCCCTTAGCATCATTTGTTAAAAACATTGGCAAGAAAGCTATACATCTTGGAGGAGCCGTTCAGATTTTATTTGGCATTCGAGGCACACGATGGGACAAGTGGCCACGTTATCAAAATCTCTATAATAGTGACTGGGTGAGACCTCTATCAACGGAAACACCAGGAAATCTTTCTCGCGTATGCGATCGTGGAGCTTATTGGTAGAAAGATAACCCTAACTCACGAAAGGGGGATTGTGAGTTAGAGTTTGCAGATGGTGGGCCGCATAAAAAAGTTGAAGAAACTTTGCCCCGAGTGAGCTAAGCTAAGTGCGATCGCAACCCCGACTCAACGACTCGATAAGATGAGAGAACTTAACCATCTCAAACTCTCAAAATCCTTGCTATCAGAGAATCTTACCCCCTGCTGTGAAGAATCATGAGTAGAGCCAATTCTGCCTGGGCCTTGAAGTGGTTCAGCTTCTTCTTCGCTGGCACTTTAGCCATTTATATCCTCCGTGGGTTTGCGGTTCTATCTATGTTGCCGGGTTACGTACTCTGGATCCTGCTGCTTTTGACGCTTGTATCAGGTTTACTAACGGCTCTCCAGCTTTTGCGCTAGGTCTAGCAAACCCAGAAAAACATGCCCTACTTCATCCACAGGTTCTATCGATATTGATGAGCGGTGACGGCTGATACGCTCAGCAAGGGTTTAAAGAACACTCAGATTCGACTCATGAATAGAGATTGATATCAATGTATATTCAATCTTGATCTAGTCTCTACCTTCGCTTTCTCTTTAGGAACTTGAGCTGTACCGTGGCCGACAACTCGCAGAGCTGTGTGATTAAGTTAAAAATCTTAGCTGACTCCAGCCGATTATCGATTATCAGGCTCCTGATGGATGGTCCTCAGCATGTTTATGAGATCAATCGGGTCTTAGGTCTAGAGCAGAGCCTGCTTTCTCATCATCTCAAAGTGTTGAGAGAGGCTGGGTTTGTGCAGTCGGTGCGAGACGGCAAAGCAATGTTGTACTCGCTGGTGCCTGAAATCCTCAGCACTAGGCAGCAAGGGCTAGATCTGGGCTGCTGTGAATTGTCCTTTACTACATCTTCGACTTAACGCTATGAACAGAGGAACCTTTCTACGGCTAATGCCGCTGGGATTTGCTCTGGCATTGGGTCTTCAAGCTTGTAACTCAACAAGTGCGTCCAATGCTTCCAGCAAGCTCGTGCTGACGGGATCGAGTACGGTGGCACCACTGACGGCAGAAATCGCCAAGCGCTACGAACAAGAAAATCCGAGTGCCCGAGTCGACGTGCAGTCGGGCGGTTCTTCGCGGGGAATTGCGGATGTCCGGCAAAAGGTGGCTGATATTGGCATGGTGTCGCGCTCACTCAATGATCAAGAGACCGACCTGAAGGCCTTCCCCATTGCTAAAGACGGGATTGCCATAATTGTGCATAAGGATAATCCTATCGGTCAGCTGACTGAAGAGCAGGTCATCGGTATCTACACCGACAAGATCAATAACTGGAGTCAGATTGGCGGCCAAGACGCTCCGATTACGGTGGTCAACAAAGCAGAAGGACGTTCTACTCTAGAGTTGTTCCTCAAGCACTTTAAGCTGGAATCGCCGAACATCAAGGCTGATGTCGTGATTGGCGACAACGAGCAGGGGATCAAAACGGTGGCGGGAAACCCCAATTCTGTGGGTTACGTCTCTGTGGGGACGGCTGCTTCTCAAGTGCAAACCGGCGGAACAATTAAGCTGCTGCCTCTAAATGGCGTTGTTGCTTCATTGGAAACGGTGGAAGACGGAACGTTCCCGTTGTCGAGATCGCTGACTCTGATCACGAGCGGATCCCCAACCCCAGCTCAGCAGAAGTTTCTAGACTTTGCTCAATCTCAACAGGTTCACGATATTGTCCAGGAGCAATATTTTGTCCCTTTATCGTAGCGATCGCAACCTCCTTGTCATCCTCCGGATTTTGTCAGCGCTCTCTGGTGCGGTTTTGATTCTAATTGTGGGCTTTCTGCTATTGGAAGCGCTCCCTATTCTTAATCAGATTGGTTGGTGGCGGTTTTTTAGCGATCCTGGCTGGTATCCGACCTCGCAGCAGTTCAACTTGACGCCAATGGTGGTTGGAACCTTGCTAGTGACCTTGGGGGCCGTGGTTTTAGCGACGCCCCTGGGTGTTCTGTCCGCTATTTTTTGTCAGTACTACGCGCCTAAAGCTGTCGCAACGGTCTACCGTCGCTTGATTGAGCTGCTGGCTGGTATTCCCTCTGTGGTCTATGGATTTTGGGGGCTAGTTGTTCTGGTGCCTATGATTGGGCGGCTGCATCCTCCGGGGCCGAGCCTACTGGCTGGCATGTTGATTCTCGCCGTCATGATTTTGCCGACGGTGATGTTGGTGACCGATTCTAGTCTGGCCGCAATTCCACCCCACTATTGGAAAGGATCACAGGCTCTAGGCTTAGGAACCTGGGCGACGGTGCAGGGCGTCTGTTTACCTGCGGCTCGCTCGGGACTGATTACCGGTGTGATGCTGGCGACAGCCCGCGCTCTGGGCGAAACCCTGGCGGTTTTGATGGTGTGCGGCAACATTGTGCAGGTGCCCCAGCAGGTCTTTGATCCGGTGCGGACCTTGACCGCCAATATTGCTTTAGAGATGGCCTATGCTCTGGAACAGCATCGAGCAGCTCTCTTTGTGAGCGGCTTAGTGCTGATGATCGGCGTCACAGTTTTGGTGCTGGTCAGTGAACTCCTGCAGCCGCAGTCATGACGATCCGCCGCCGTCATGCCTCAGAGTCACTGATGGCCGCTGTCGTTTGGAGTACGGCCGTCTTTGTCACGCTGATTTTGCTGTGGTTGATCGGTGATTTGGTATGGCAGGGGGGTGGGCAGGTCAACTGGGCCTTTTTGACGACGACGCCAGAGAAAGCTGGCGTTGAGGGAGGCATTTTTCCCATTCTGGTTTCTACAGGGTTGATCCTGATGGTCTGTATGGCTGTTGCGACGCCTTTGGGGTTAGGAACCGCAATTCTGCTGACTGAGTTTAGTGGGCAAGCAGGGCCGCTGGGTCGAGCCGTCCGCCTCAGCCTTGATATTCTTGCGGGTGTGCCCTCCATTGTGTTTGGTCTCTTCGGTAATGCCCTCTTTTCCAAGCGGCTGGGGCTAGGTTTTTCCATCCTGTCAGGGGGACTCACCCTCGCCTGCATGGTTCTGCCGATTTTGATTCGCTCGGTTCAAGAAGGGCTGCAGGCCGTTCCGCAGGACTATCGACGCTCGGCTGCGGCCTTAGGTCTATCGCGGACGGCGACACTGGGAACATTGATTGTGCCTGCCGCGATGCCGGGAATCGTGGTCGGCCTGCTGTTGGGGACTGGACGTGCGATCGCAGAAACAGCGGCTCTCATTTTCACCAGCGGCTACGTGGACCGAATGCCCAGCTCTCTTTTAGACTCAGGTCGTTCGCTTTCTATACATATATACGACCTTGCCACCAATATTGCCGGGGGCGAACCCCACGCCTATGCCACCGCCCTTGTCTTGATGGGGACTCTGATTTTGATCAACGCCGGGGTCTCGTGGCTTGCCTATCGTTTTCGTCAGTCTAGACTTCAGGTGACTTAATGCTGCTCCAGTCTCGCCAATCTCGGCCCCACAAACCTCAGGTAAAATCTCGTCAATTTCAGTTGACGTCTGATTGTGACTCACCGCCGAGCCTGGACGTGAAGCAGTTAGCCCTGCGCTACAGGGAAACGCGCGTGCTCGAAGATGTCAATCTCTCAATACCAGCGGGAAAAATTACGGCTCTGATCGGTCCCTCTGGCTGCGGAAAGACGAGCTTTTTAAACTGCTTAAATCGACTGATTGATTTGACACCCCAGACTCGAATGTCAGGGCAGATTCAGTTAGAGGGACGTGATATTCAGCAGTTCCCGGTGATTGAGCTGCGGCGTCAGGTGGGGATGCTGTTTCAAAAGCCCAATCCCTTTCCGCTCTCGATTTATCGCAATATTGAGTTTCCGCTGCGGGAACATGGGGTTTGCGATCGCAACGAGATCGACACCATCATTGAAACGGCCTTGAAAGATGTGGGGCTATGGCACGAAGTTAAAGATCGCCTTAAGTCACCTGCACTCGCCCTCTCCGGGGGGCAGCAGCAGCGGCTTTGTTTAGCAAGAGCCTTAGCGCTGAAGCCCTGCGTAATTCTAATGGATGAACCCTGTAGTGCCCTGGACCCGATCTCCAGCGAAATTGTTGAAGACCTCATCTGTCAGCTTAAAGGTGACTATACGGTGGTTGTCGTGACCCATAACCTAGCTCAGGCCCGGCGCGTCGCCGATCAGGTTGCGCTTTTTTGGGTGAATGAAGGCGTCGGACAGGTGATTGAATCTGGCCCCACCCAACAGGTTTTTTCTGAACCCCAGCATTCTCTAACGAAGGCCTATGTCAGCGGTCGTCGGGGATAAGCCATCAGTACAAGAGAGTCTCACCCGCAAGCGTTAAAGAAAAGAGGATTCTTCTTGGCAATGATCAATATGGGTAAACAAGAGACTGATCTGATCAGCAGGCATTGGCCTACCGGTGTAATTCCCCTGCACTACATCGACACCACAATCTCTGACAAGCTGAAGCTGAGATAGATTCTCGACGCCCTCAGCTACCACCGAAAACCCGAGGTCATGGCAGAGTCGCACGCTGGATTCTAGTAAAACCTGCCCTCGCACACTTTCCTTTTTAGGGGGGACCACCAGCTTGCGATCTAGCTTGATTTCGTCTGCCTCTAAGGACACTAGATTCGTTAATGAAGAGTAGCCTGCGCCAAAATCATCAATAGAAATCCGGTGTCCTGCAGCCCTCAATTGGCGCACAACAGAAGCTAAAGCTGCGACCTCTACCGTGTAAGTATGTTCTGTGATTTCAAGATAAAAATAAATATCATATTCTTTCGCCAGGGCAATAAATGTACGGACCGCTAGCTGATCCAATAAAAAGTCCTTATCGAAATTAATGCTAATCGGAGGAATGGATAAGCCCTCGGCTCGCCATTGCTGGACCTGCTCAAAGATGAGATCGACCACCTTTTGGTCAATAACTTTAGAGATCCCTTGCTGATAGAGCACAGGCAAAAAATTTGGCGGCAGCGTTCTTCCCATCGCATCCCGAGAGCGGATTAATGCTTCTATGCCCATGAGTTGCCCCGATCGGGCTTCGACCTTGGGTTGAAAATAGAGCAGCAATTGACGACCTTTCAACTGCTTTAGAACCCGGCGCGCTGATGTCATGCTCTTGAGCTTACCCATCTGTTTGCTGACGAATAGGCGCTCCTCGCGCAGATCGATCTCTTCATTGATAAACCCATAGGCATCATCTTCAAAGAGGTTAGAGAGATATAGGGGGGTTTTAAATTGATGTTCTGCCAGTACAAGAAAAGGGTAGTAAATACAGCCATCTAAGAGCAAGCAGACAAAATTTGTGAAGACGGCCCATTTTGACCCATTAGTGGCGATGTAAGCGCTGTAAAGGGGAGGAGACATCCAAGAAATTTCGATAGGGTCAATGGTGAAGGCTCCACTGGTCATAGCGACTAAGGCCACCACCATGTTCACAAATGGGGCTAAGAAAAATGGAATGAGAAAAAATGGATTCAGAATAATCGGCAGTCCAAACAGCAAAATTTCATTAACGTTGAACAGCGAGAACGGCAAACTAAGCTGGGCAATGGATTTGAACTGGGTGGGCTTCTGAGTGAGCAAAATTAAAAAAGGAACCACGAAGGTGCATCCCGACCCACCAATGTTCATAAACACATCATGGAAGGTTTTCAGGCCCAGACCGCTGGCATCACCGGCTGGCGTATTTTTTAAGAGACGAAAGAGTCCATCAGCACTGTGCTCACCGTGGAGGCCAATGAACCACGTCAGCAATGAAACTGTTTTGTACAGGACGAGTTCCTGAACTTGGCTGATTTGCTGAAATTTTGGTAGAGATTGAGCGATGAGTGTGATCAATCCAGTCTCTGCTATCAGCTGCAGGCATTGCCCCAATAGCTCAAAACAAAGGACCGTCAGCAAGCCAGGAATGAGGAGGTTGAGCGTTTTTTTGAGTTGAGGATTAAGGTCAGTTTGCTGCTTGACGAGCTTGAGGTAAGGCAGGCGGGTAAAGAAGGCGAGAATTCCTGCGGCCAAAAAGGTGGCTGGAATACTGGTCAAAATTGAGCTGTTGTAGGAAGTGATTTGAGCCGATGAATTGATAGATAGAAAGCCAGATAGCCGAAAGAAGCAGACCATGGCAATCAGCATTGTGCCGATTGGATCAAGGCTTTTTGTCTTTGCCAACAGCATGCTGAGGGCTAAGTTTAGAAATAAAGGAATAAGGAAGTAATAAAGCCGACTCACTTCTGCGCCGTTGAGTGCGGAGGCCCTAATTATTCCCCAAGATTCTAAGATGCCGGTCAAGCCCGAAAGCAAGACCACAATATTCATGATTAAGACAATGGGTAAAAGAGACGTAAATGCTTCTCTGAGAAGTAGCAAAGTCTTGGAGCAGGTAAGCTGACGCAGCATAGAAGAGAGGCAAGAATGATTCTAATTTCAGCCGAGAACACTGCTAGATCCCATGATCTCCCCCCTATCATGTGTGGCTGTTTTGCAGATCTAACCTCATCGCGCAAAGCTGAGGGAACCTTTGTTGTAATCAGTTACACAGGTTCTTCATTATTATGGAGCTTATCCCCGCAATTGCCTACTATGACGCAGCTTTTCGCTATTTTCTTGGCTTTAATGTTGGTGGTGGCTCTGCCTGCCCAGGCAGAAAGCTGTCGGTCTGTGGACGGCCATCATCTCTGTATCGTGCGTCTGCAGCGTAGTGCAAAGCATTACTGGGAGTATTGGGCTGTTGTCAGCGTGGATGGTCTTCGACCTGCGAAGGTGGTGTTTAACTGTCGAGATCGCATCCAGATTCAAGCCGATGGGACGACGGTCCCGTTTCGGCCAGACGGTCTCGGTGACTCTGTTTGCCGACTCTATCGGCGCTAGCTTGTTTATACGCCGATGGCTAGAAGATCGGCAGTGTCTGCTGTACGGAATGCCCTGGAAAAACCTGAGCAAGCTGGGTACTGTTGAGGCCCATATGCTGGGTGAGAATGGATGCGATCGCATCCCGAAAATCCGTCGTCACGGCTAAATCTCGTCCTTGATAGAGCTGCGTCTCAGCCAATCCTGGCCAGTTCCCGTAGACTTGCTGACCGTTCACCTGGCCTCCCAAAATCCACATCACATTGCCGTGACCATGATCGGTGCCTTGATTCCCGTTTTCACCCACGGTGCGACCAAACTCTGACATCACCACGATAGTGGTGTCGTTAAACGTTGAACCCAGCGCCTGGGTTAGCTGTTGAATTCCCTCGCCCAGGCTACGCAGCCGATTTGCTAACGGTCCCTGACTGCTCCCCTGATTAACGTGGGTGTCCCAGTTCCCAAAAGAAATCGAGGCCACTTGGGTCTGAGTCTTGCCCGTCATGAGCTTTGCAAGCCGGTTTAAATCACTGGCGGCGTTCACAGGAGAGGGCGCTCCTTTTGAGGCCTGCATCATCTCAGTATTAAACTCCGCCAAGAGGGCTGTGCGGGCCTGACGGCCCCGCTGATAGGCCTTTGCCAGAGCGTTATCACCTTGATATAGGCGGTCAAACGCTTCTTGAACTGGAATATTATCGATGGACTGACGACGAACCGCCTTTTTGCCCAGGGGAAGCGTTGTCACCTGTTGGCTACCTGACAAAATCAGCGGCGTTTGTGCCCCTATATTGACTGCCTGTGTGATCGGACCTGCAGGTAGATTTGCCAACAATCGATTCAGCCATCCGTCCTTAATGCGTTTGTTTCCAGGTATACCCGTCTCCATGTAGTCTTGAGCATCAAAATGAGAACGCGTGGCATCGGGAGACCCACAGGCATGGACAAAGGCCAACTGACCGGCTTTCCAAAGCGGCATCAGTGCCTCAAGAGCTGGGTGCAGTCCAAACTGGTTGTTTAAGGGTAAAGCCCCCTGAGGCTGCCCAGGTTGAGGAATGGCTACGGAAGGACGGGCTTCATAGTAGGCCGACTCTCGATAAGGAACCACCACGTTAAGGCCATCAACGGCCCCGCGCAGCAAAATGACGATTAGACGCGGTGAGCGTCTAGACTGGCCCCACGCATGGTGCGGGAACCAGAGATCGCGGGTGCCGACGGCCAAAAGACTAGAGGCTCCCGCTAGGGTTCCGTATCGGAGAAAGTGACGACGGTTCATAGGGTTAAAAACAGGCATACAAATTGCTAGCGGTACATGAAGTCAGGGCTACCCAGCAGCAAAGCTGCACGCAGGCGCTCGGGGCTGGCATCAACCACGGTTTGGGTTGGGGACGAAATTTGATCTCCCAGCGTGTTGACTAACTGGGGCAGATCGGTCGGTCGGTTCTGAGATCCTCGATTTCTCGTGAGCGTCATTGCGAGACTAACGCGGCGAGTCACGGCCTCTGGATTTAACCATTCAGTCTGGGTATTCGGATAGCCATCGGGTGTCCGACAGCGATAGAGCGGCATACCAAGCTGGGCGAACATTCCTAGCATCTGCTGAGTGTTGAAATCTAGATCGCGCCCTTGGGCGCGTGTTGCTGAGAGAACATATTCATAGGGCGTTTTATATTTACGGCCTTTATACTTATCGTCCCAAAACTCAGGGCTGTGGAACAAAGTGTCCAGAACAGCCCGAATATCACCATCTGTCTTGAGGTAGCGTTGCGTGAGGCGCTTGACCAGTGCCTCTGGCGGCTGATCAGCAACAAAATATTGAGCCAGTTCATAGCTAATCTGCCGAGCGGTAGCGGGGTGACTTGCTAAAAGATCTAAGAGTTGTTCGCCAGCCACGATCCCCTGGCCCGTAATTTTTGTGCCCAGAACGGTCTTAGGACGAGGGTCATGTCGTTTTGCATTAAAGTAAAACCCCGTAGGATGCTGAGCCATCTGTCGGGGGGCTGGGATGCTCCAGCCGGTCAATAGTTCGGCGGTGGCAATGATATCTGCCTGAGTGTAGCCTCCATTCACGCCCAGAGTATGCAGTTCTAGCAGTTCACGGGCATAGTTTTCGTTAAGCCCCTGGAATCGCCCCCGAGCGCCTGGACTGTTGGGGGCAGTGTTGCGCCAGTTATCAAGATAAAACAACATTGCAGGGTGTTTAGCCGTGGCCCCCAACAGATCCCGAAAAGAACCCAGAGCATAGGGACGAATGGCATTCCGCTCGTAGTCTCCGATCCAGAATTTGACTCTGCCTTTTTCTGCCGAAACGTTGAAGTGATTAAACCAGAAGTTGACCATCACTTCTTCTAGCTGCCGAGGGCTAGCGATCGCCTGTATTATCCGGGCTTGCTCTGCTTGCTTCAAAGGCCGACGGGCTTTTTGGCGTGCGGCTTTCTGAGCTGCTGGCCTCTGTTGTTGTTGACGCTGAGGCTCGAAGCGCTGAATAACCTGAATGGGGGTAAGCTTCAATATCTTGAGCTGCTGTAGCTTTCGTTTGAGGTTTGACGGCGGCTGTAAAGATTTAGGGGAGAGCTGTTCTTTGATGTACCCTTCAACGCCGACGGCCTGAATGTGTTCCAGATCGCCTGGGCGAGGACCAAAGCTAAGACGGTTGAGAACGTAGATGGCTCGGGAGTCAGTGACGGCCTGCACGGGGACTGCTAACGGCCCCAGAAAGCTAATCACGCAAAGAAGGCTGATCAGAAGAGGGCGCCATAGGCCACGGTTAATCATGCTCACTTCCTAGAAACGAACGGCAATACGAAGAATTGCCGCATAACGCTTGAATGATGTATTGACCGATGCCTAAGAAGGGATGTTCCGAATCGTTAGTCAACCCACTGACGCAGCAGGTTGGCGTGACTTTTAGAGATCAGATCAAATTCGACGGTCTTACCTTCTCTAGCAAACAAGGATCGCCGTGCGGTGTCTAGATCAAAGAGCAGTTCTCGCTTTTGCGGATCGCGGATCAGGCTTTGTGCCCAGCCCACCGCGACTAATCGAGTGCCGTCCGTGACGGGTTCGACCCGATGAAGTGTGGAAGAAGGATATGCGATCGCATCCCCGACACCCAGCCGATACCGCCGTTCACCATCAGCATGCTCAATGACCAGCTCTCCGCCTTGATAGGCCGTCCCCAGAAATAGCGTGAACGAAACATCCGAGCGCCACTGCCCCATGAGCGCATTATCCACATGGCTACCGTAGGACATCCCTACTTCATAGCAGCTAAACAGGATGGAGTGAATTTTCTTGGGCCGCACCACAGCACTAAACAATGGATGTCGCCTGAGGGCTGACTCAACCACCTGCCGCAGGTCTGCTGCTTCTGGAGCATTCCGTTGCATCTGCAAGTTTTGCTTCACCTGCTTGGCATGCCAGCCTGCCGTGATCTTGCCGTCGACAAACTGAGCCTTTGAGAGCGCTGAGGTGAGGTATTCAAGCTCCTCAGACGCGAGCACATTTTCAACTTCAACAATCATGAGGATTTAACAGGTTACCGTAGAGAATCATAGTTTTAATATTTGATGGTCTAGCTTTTGATGCATTGCATGAGACGAGGCAACGTTTTCGCATCACTGCTATGGGCAGTGGTACCCTATATTTCAGTACCGTGCATGACAAATGCACCACTTCATGATTCTATTTTATGAAGAATCACTCTCATTTAATAAATGTGTTTCGGTAACAAACAGGAGAAAGTAAATGCGCTCAAAAGCAATTGAAGTCTTTTTGGCTCTGGGCCTAGCTGCAACGGTCACGGCCTGCGGAACCACTGGTGATGCAGGTGGCGAAGGTGGCGAAGCAGAGACAGCGCCCACAGATACAGAACAAACAACGCCAGCCGAGATTGAAGAAGAAGACGGTGAAGGCGGCGAAGGCGGCGAAGGTTAAGCCTAAGATTGAGTTCCTGATCGTTTAATAACGGCGTTGCTCTGCTAGGGCGACGCCGTTTAGCGTAGATAAGGCTCGAACACTATAGAGAGTGCAGGAACCGAACCAGAGCGTCTCGATCTTCTTCTGCCATTGCCATGAATGTTTGCTGAGCAGACTGGGCTTCACCCCCGTGCCAAAGAATGGCTTCCTCTAAGGTGCGAGCGCGACCGTCGTGGAGATAACTAGAGTAGGGTAAAACCGTCTGAGTAACCCCAATGCCCCATAGAGGTGAGGTCCGCCACTCACTACCCGTCGCCTCGAAATCAGGGCGATTATCCGCTAGCCCTGCTCCCATATCGTGCAGCAGCATATCTGTGTAGGGATGAATGGTTTGATTTTCTAGTTCAGCATATTCATGCTGACCCGTGCGCAATTCAGAAATGTGGCAGCTTGCACAGTTGGCCTTCGTAAAAAGCTGTTCACCTCGCTTGACCTTTTGATCTTTAATCAATGTTCGAGCTGGAACGGCCAAGGTCTGAGCATAAACCGCTGCTGCCTTCAGTGTCTGCGCATCAATATCGCTGGAGCCGTCCGCCTCTAAGAATAAGGGGTTGGTGACGCCCATATCGTTAAAGTAGGCCGCCGCGCTCTGCTGCAGGAGATTAGGCTGATTGGCCTTTAGCCCAAAGCGTCCAAGGGTTATTTTCTTCTGTTCCATGTCCCAAACTTGATTCGGGCGACCAGAGATGCCGTCGTTGTTGCTGTCTTTGGGATCAGCTAGGGCCAAAATATTTTTTTCGGGGACAGCCTCTAAGAGGCCTAAGCCAAACACTGGAGGTGGAATGCGGAGTGAGGTTAAGACTTCTGAGGGGAGTGGTTGCTCATTAGGAAGAGTGATTGTGGCCTGGGGCGATCGCAACTCATAACCCGTCCCATCCTGATACTGTCCTTTTTCCGCTTTCCAGCTAATCTCTACTCGAGCTTCAGGTGGATGTCCATAGATCGCCTGATCTTGAATCTGGGTACCAATACCAGGAACCGGAGGCGTATTCTCTGAAGGGGCTACCCTTTCAGCGTGGTAGTCGTCTTTGTCAGGGAGGTTTGAGGCATTCTCGGGATTGCTTACCCGAACCAAAAGCTGACCTTTCTCAGGCAGTCCACGCCCATTTCGCAGGTGACAGCCAGTACAGGAGGCATTGTTAAACTGTGGTCCTAACCCTGGATTGACGCGTGCGGGGGCCGTGACAAAGACGGCATCAAAGGCCAGATCACCTTCAAAATGCTCTTCATTACTTTTCTCGCTGAGGTTGGGAGCAGGATGTTCGTAGGCCCGTGAACTACGGCTAATCACGGTGGTGTCGCCCCCGGCCATCGCCGGAGGGACAGAGGAGGGGACGAAAAAGGTTGAGGCGAGGAAGGTTGAGATCGCAACCCCACCGGCAAGGACAAGAAATTTCGTCAGCTTACTCACTGACTTAAAACGGAACATAAGCGGCACGATGAACAATTATCTTGGACGAAGTCGACTCCTGGCCAAAACTGCCATTGACCAAGGAGAAAAGTGAATTGAACTGCAGGCTTAGCTGGACTCTACCAGCGGCAATACCTGCTCTTCGAAAGTCGAAAACGCAGTCAAAACAGCATCTTGGGCCGATTGCATTTGAGCCAACGCCGCCTCTTCTGAGATCTTGGGTTCAATGGGGGCCGGAATTGCGGCAACTGCATCAATTGCGGCCTGTAGTTCTTTCTGAATCTGAGCATCAAGATCGGCATCTTTTTCCGCAAGCCATGCGCTTAAGCTGGCACCACTTGTGCCCGCCTTCGACTTGCCTAGGTAAGCGTTCTGGGCGCCAATGAGGTTGTTTTTGAAATCAGTGGCAGAAGTGTGGCTAAACCGACTTTCTAGATCATCCGTTGTTTTAGCCTTGAGCGGTTCGCCAATTTTCTCATTCCCTACTTCATCTAGACAGCCAATAATGCCACCCACGATTTCCTCTAGAGCCGATTGAGACGTGGGATAGGCTGAGTTATCTTCGCTCCCCGCTGTTGCTAAAACAGTCTTGTAAGCTGGATTGCCGTCAATACCTTCAGACCAACTGGTCACCAAATCATTTGCCGTTTGGTCAAAAGCGGTGGCTAACTGCTGCACCAACTGCTTTTCACGGTCAGAAAAATCTGCTGCCGTTTTATTGTTGTCGGAGCCAAAAAGCAGTAGCTCAATAGTATGAAATCCTTTTTGTGTCGTTTGTAGCCCCTCAACCGTTTCTGCCGAGATGGGGGCCGCCCCCTTTAGCACGCCTTTAAGATCGGTCTCATTGACGGGCCAATCATCAAGATCGCCGTCATACCCCAAAGATTCAGCCGGGCCAAAGGCAAACGCTTCGCTCTGTTCCCAAGGTTCACGGGCCTCGGTCCAAGCGACTTGAGCAGCCTTGAGTGTCTCTACATTGGCATCGGCTGTGAAGGCATCAACTTTAGTCTTGAGAGTGTTTGACTTCTCTACTAACAGCTTGTACGTCGGAATGACAACTTGCTCTGGGAAATCACTTATCAGCTGTACGTTGCCGCCAGCGCTTGAGCTACTGCCGCCACTTTCCGAGGTTGTTGTCGTGGTTTCGCACCCGGTTCCCAAAAGCAGCACGGCGAGAACCGCACCCATTAGGGATAGTGTTTTTGGTGTACGACGCTGGACGACGGATACCTCTAGAGCTTGTGGATTAATCGTCTTCTTTGACAACACGTTTCAGTTAGCCTCCTAAAGGGAATAGATTGATTGAGCAATATGCGATCAAAAATACAGGTCGCTTTATCCTGAAGTACTTGTGTAGCAAGGGATTTACAAAATATCTTCTTTTTCGCAGTTGAGAAGTATTCCTTATTGTAGAGGAGAGTTGTCAAGCTATATTCTGAACGTTTGTAACAATGCCTCTCAATAAGTTGAGGGTAGAGCGTCGCAATCAGTGATGTATGGGCGGGAATGTACCCGTCAAACGTCTTTCAAGAGAAAAGGTCCCGACCCCAGAGCCGGAACCTTGTGAATTGTTTGTTCCCTGCAAATCGGCGTTACTCAATCGTTCCAATCACGACGGTCCCGCCATCATAAAGAGGGACGGTCATTGAAAATGGAAACTGGTGGCTGTTGTACGTCAGCGCCTGTTCTTCCAAAATGCCAAGGGCAATCAGCTCACCTAAGCGCAGAGACTCAATATAGTCCGAGAAATAGTGAACCCCAGCCATATTTCTACCAATGGAGATATTTGAAGCCAGTTTATTAAGTTCCCCTTCTACGGTTAGAGGCTTGCTGAGATGGACTGGGCATAGCGATCGCCCACCCGTACTAGGGTTAGCCTCATAGGCTTGATCCTGGAAGGGTTTGCCATTGTCATCCTTGCGACCTGGCTCGACAAGATTGTAGTCGTGTTTAAAGAAAGCCTTCAGTATTGTCACACAGGCCCCTGCTACAGTGGCATGACCGGCTCCATAGGAAGGATGCATGGGGGATCCTTCAGGAAAAGCCATTGGCAACAAATGGTTTTTCATGGGTAAAACGCCAGTATCTTGTAGCGTTGTCCAGAGTTGACGCACAGGTTCTAGTCTCGAATCGTTAGCGTTCTCTCGTAATCGATCCATCAAACCGCCCAGCGCCTCTGGTCTTGTGCGATTGTGGATATTAAATTTCTGAAAACGAACGGCTTTTAGCGCTCTTGTTGCGACTTCAGTGACCAGCGAGAGAATATGTGGGCCACCAAACTGAGCAAAGCCTTGTTGATTAAATCCATTATTGAATCGATTAAAACCTGGGTCTGTCGGCACACCCCGCTCCAGCATCAAAATACAGGCATTGAGATAGGCCTGGTAAAGTTGGTCGAAATGAACGTAGGTGGCTAAGTCCCGAGGAGTTGAAATAAAGCGATAGGCGGGACCATTGGGCTCATTTGGGTCGCCCGTCCTAGCGATGGGGGTATAGTCTGTTCGATTATAGTCAAAGCGGTATTGGCGATTGACGTTAACCCCATTTTGGACTGTTTTCCAATCGCAGAAGTCAGTCATGAAGTCAATGTTCTCTGTGGCGATGCGGACACGCTGATCAATGCTATGGGCGCCATAGGTAATCTTCCCTGCATTTTCTTGCCACTCGAACCGCGGCTCTGGTAGTGGGTTGGCCACCTCAGCGTCAGCACCACGGCTGGGATTTCCAATTAACAGAAATTGAGAAATGAAGGGACCGTTCTCGTCCCCCTCTGTGACGCCTCGAAATAGATTCCCTGGTGTAACTGATGCTCGCTCACGTCCGAGAAATCGCCCTGCTTGTTCACCGAAAATCTGCTCAACGTCGTACTGGCAAGTTGGCCGCTTTTGAAAGCCAGTGCCAAACCAACTGAATTTATTCAGCACGGTAATGCATTCAGAGACGGTGCCGCCTGCACCAAAACTAGAAAACCGAGTATCTCGTAGCTTCGCCATGGCATAAACTTCAGCCAGTTCTGCTGCTAGTTCTGCACTATCAAGCTTTGGGGCTGGCGGCATTGTGATCGCCTGAGCATCTGGGCCTTCGAGGTCAAAGACAAATCCTGTGCCAGGACTTTCCCATTTGCGACGCCCTTGCCCCATTGTGGGCGGGACCGGCACCGTGTCAAGCTCGTCAGGTAAGCCACTGCGAATGGCGCTGCGATAGGTCTGATAGTCTCTGGGATCTACCAGAAAACCATCTTCACTATGCTCTAGTCCTTTTCGGAAATTACCGGGCTGTCCGGCCAAGATTTCTTCCCCATTACTTTGATGCGTTGCATGGGGACGCTTGGCGGCTAAGACTGCAGCCTTCTTGCGCCGTAGCTTGGCTTCCGTTCTGCGATCAAACTGTAGATTTGAGTCATCGTGCCGATGCTGATCTTTATTTGGCTTGGGCCACATGGTTGATTGCTCCCGTTTTAATTAGACTAGATTCTTCGCAACCTGAAGGTTGGCGTATTTTTCAGAGGAATACGCCAAAAATCTTTTGATTACGTTGATTTACTAGATCTATCGCCCTGGGACCGCAGACTTATGCAAGAGCCCTCGACGTGTTTGTGCCAGAAGCTAGGCATAGCAGAGTTCAAACTGATTCTTAAGTTTCTTGATTGCGGGTCAAATTTGTTCCATGATCGCTAAAGACAGATACCATGCGGGTATACCCCAAATTGATCCATTCGAGGAACGATACGCTATGCTCAACGCAATTACAGCCAAAATTCAAGCTTGCTTCCCGGCTCCAGAGGTTCACGCCCACTGTGATGGCCCCTGTGGTGTCTACGATCCGGCTGCAGCCCGCATTACGGCTGAGGCTGTACTTTCGATGACGAAAAAGATTGTAGACCTGCAGCCTGCTGGACAAGATGCAGCGTCGATGGTGGCTTACAACAATACGCTGTCTCGCTACATCGCAATTAAGGAAGAGCAGGCCCAAAAGACCAAAGAAGACATTCTCATTCTTTGGACAGACTACTTCAAGCCTGTTCATTTAGAGAAGTATCCTGATCTGCATGATATTTTCTGGAAAGCTGCGAAGCTCTGTTCTGCCTGCAAGGTAGAAGTTAGTGTTGAGCATGCGACTGAACTGATGGCGGCAGTGGAGCAAATTCACGGCATTTTCTGGGCCACTAAGGACCGGGATGTCCAATGGGTCAAGGCCAGCTAGATCGGCCTTTGGCTGCTGTATTGAAGCCCAATCTCTTCGAGTTTGGGCTTTGGTTGTTTCGGCGGCGCTTTCGTTTCCGGGTGGTTGGGCTATCGATGATGCCGACACTCTATCCAGGAGATGAGGTTTTGGTTAACCACCACGCTTATCGGTCGAGTCTCCCTATTGTGGGAGATTTAGTTGTAGCGGAACATCCGGAGCGGCCTGGGTTGAAAATTGTGAAGCGGGTGGCTGCGATGACCGTCAGCGTACCTTTGAGTTCTTCGCAGGATTTATTGACTCCTGGATTGGTCTGTCGGTTATCGACCGCCGCCTCCCCTAATACCTATGTTCTCCTCGGCGATAATCTGGACGCTAGCACTGATAGCCGCTCTTTCGGTAACGTTCCTGCTCACAACATTTTAGGGAAAGTGACGAGTCTGTTTTACCGTATGCCTCGATAGTTGCAAAATCCTGCAGGAAGAGAAAGAAATGGACATCCTTTACAAACTGTTCTCAGATCCACGTCTATCGATTGTCCTTGCGCCACTTGTGATCTCTACTTTCGGTACCTTGTTCTTGCTAGATATTTTTGACCACCAAGATTAGGAGTCAGAAGGGGATTGTCAACTTAGCTGCAGAGTTCAAAATCTAGACGCTACTTTTCTGCGTTGGGCTCTGGGTGGATATTTACGCAGCAGTGATCAGACCTGTCAGCTCTAGCAGGTTCAATCGCTCTCAAAATTAGCATTCTGAAAGACTGCGTTTGAGATGCGGCAATTGTTTAGCTATTGTTAAACTACCTCTACAGAGATAAATGTGATGAGTAAAAAACTTTTTAGTCCTGGGGAAATTGTTGAGAATAGTGGACTATATCCAGTTGTCGGTCCCAGAGGTGGGGACAAAGGATACGAAGTTACTGTCGTGAAAGGCGAGCCATTTCCACCGCTTCCTGAGAAAGGGTGGGGATTTAGCGAACCTCGTTTGACCAAGACTGCTGCAGAGGATTCTGGCGAAGCGATGGTTGTGTACTCACCATCCGAACTGCCGGATCATCGTCCTGTTCATGGGGGCAATCCAACTCTAGTTCCGTCTGAGACACTCCCCAGTAGTCGCCCTATTCTTGTCGGAACCCGGCAGGTGACAAGCTTTGATCATTTACCTCAACATCGTCCCGTTTTTCAAAGTGATTTGGACATTGTTGCAATGTTTGGCAATCGCCCTGTTGTTCGTTTAAATTCGTCACTCACTCCTTCTGCATCTTTGCCGGGAAATCGTCCGATTGCAGATAATAGCTCTCTTTCAAGTGGAAACTTAATGGGTTACTTAGATTGATTCTGTGCCTCTTTGAAAAGCGCTTCAGACACAACTCATCATAGAGACAACACAAGCAGTTTTAATCACTCTCTTAGCGAAGGCTTAGAAACTTGCAATACGACCTCAGCATATCGAAGTCTGCGTATTCCATAGCCACTTAGGCCAATAACTAAGTTGCAGGTCGCAAAACACATTAGCTCTAAGGTGAGTCCCATGCCTTGTCCCGTTCCTAACCAAGACCCAACAAAACTCTTTGCTAGAATTCCTTGGTTCTGCATTGCAGGCTCAAAAATACGATCCGCAAGTGGACCTGAGATTACTGCGCCCAAAGGTGTTGATGCTTGAGCTAGTAGATAACGAGTTGCAAAAACCCTACCTTGTAGGGCTGGCTTCACCTTCGCTAACCAGATTGCTTGGTTTGATGCGCCAACGAGCGGTATGAAGCAAGCACTTAAGAAAGCCGCAACTATCCACAGCCCTTTAGCTTGCGTAACGCTCAAAATGAGCCAGCCTAATTGAGGTAAAGCAACACCTAAAAATAATCCATGAATACGTGGGGTAAAAACACCAAAGATTGCCAGTAGTAATGCCCCGAAGACACCTCCACAGCCCAATGCTGACTGGAACGTTGCTAATAGACCAATATCATTCTCGCTGCGAGCTAAAATCACGGCGGGTAAGATCGCAATACTGGCGCTCGTAAAAAAGTTAGCGCTAAATAAAAATATGAGAATGGCTTTGAGACCTGGTTGCTTAACAATATAGCGAAAGCCAAAGGTTAACTTTTGGCGAATCGTTTCTGGGCCGCTGATAGGCAAAGGCTGGGGAATATGGAGTACAAATAGGGAAACAGCCGCAAAACCGAAGGTTGCTAGATCAATCCCTAAAATGCCCAGTAAGCCAATGAATGGGTAGAGCGCCCCGGCGAAGGCGGGAGCAAAGACAAAGGCACCTGCACCTTTGAGTGAATCCATTGCACCGGCCCGTCCATAGTGATGCTCAGGTAATAGCAGCGACACCGAGGTCGAGAGTGCAAGGCTTTGAATATAGCTAAACAAGCCGTTGATAGCGCAGGAAAAGTAGAGATGCCAAAGGGCAAGTTGATGCGTCTGCAGCAGCACAAGAATGCAGATAGAGGATAGTCCTGCGATTGCGTTGCCCACGATCATCAATTTCTGGCGGCTATAGCGATCTACCAGCACACCAGAGAAAGTGGCCGCTGCAATTTTGGCGACTTGGGCAAAGAAAAATAGTAAAGATAGTGGTGTGGCCTGCCCTGTCTGCTCCCAGGCCCAGAGCGTGACGGCAAAGTTCGTCATGTTAGAGCCAAGCAGGGAAGCACATTGACCGGCCCAAAGCGTACCGTAGACTTTAACGCCAGGAACTGCCGACATCTTCAGGACTGATTCTCAGCAGAAAGAGCTGTCTCAAGATCCTTTAGGATCTCTTGGGCGGCGAGGATATTTCTACCCGCAGACCAAACCTGATTGCTGACTTCATAGATGCGATCGCGTTTCACAGCCTTCAGCTTTGCCCAGATAGGATCACTGACAAAGGCTTGCCGATCTAAGCTGGTATCAGAGCGCTGGTCTCGGACGAGAAAAATGATATCGCCATCAAGACTCTCTAAATCCTCTCGAGAAACAAAAGCTGCATGTCTTTTGGGTTTCTGCTGCGCTTTTGGTCGATCAACCCCTATATCTTGCAGGATGGAGCCGGCAAAGCTTTTGACGCTGAAAACGCCCACTTTCCCTTGGGCCGTTGCAACAATAGAAACGACCGTCTCACTGACATCTTTTGATTGGGTATTGAGAGCTGCAGCTTTATCTTTATAGTCCTGTAGAAGTTGCCAACCTTGCTGTTCTTTATTTAAAGCCTGGGCAAAAAGGATGAAGTTCTCTTGCCAATCGCCTGCTCTACCACTGCCCTCAGAAAAAACAGTCGGGGCAATTCGATTCAGATTCTTGTAAAGTCGCTTAGAGCCAACCTTGCTCCCTAAGATCAAGTCGGGGTTTAAGCGGAGGATTGTTTCTAGGTTAGGTTGATTTCCGTCTCCTACAGACTCAATCCCCTCGGTCTGCGACCCTAAATAATTAGGGAATTGCTCATAAATTACTGATCCCACAGGCTTTACGTCTAGTGCTAGAGATGCATCTAGAGCAGCCGTATCTACTACCACGACACGCTGGGGCTTTTGGGGAACTTGGCTCGTTCCCATTGCATGCTCAATGGTACGAGAACTGTTTTGAGGCAGTGGGGAACGCTGAGCCGCTAGATCTGGCAGGGGATCTTTTGTGCAGCTTGAAAGCAGAATAAATAAGAGTAGACCCACAACGAACCAAATTAGATGTCTATAAAGATTTACGGCATTTGAACTCAGGGCGTTATAGGTATTCATTGACTAAAACTCAAAGCTATAGCGAATACTGTAGGTTCGACCTTCGCCAGGGAAGCGACGGATTTCTTGAATGCCGGTTCGCTCTTGAGAGCTAACCGGCAAAAACTGGTTATCTAATAGGTTCTTAATTCCGAACTGAAGTTTGCCGGGGCCAAGCTTGACCGTGCTAAAGAGGTCAACGACGGTATAGCCAGTCACTTGAAACTGATCAACACCCGCATCAAAGGCGCGATCTCGTCCTCCAACAAACACAGCCTGGAGACGAGTACGCCAACCCGGTAGTGTTTCATTTTCGACATATACTGTTGCCTTGAAGGGCTGAATATCAATGGAACTGAGAGGAACAAAGCTGTCATCACCATCATCTTCAGGGTTGTTTTCACCTTCATTCCAGGAAAGAATGGTACCCAATCGCCAGCGATCGACCGGCTGCCAATCAGCCGTAAACTCAACCCCATAATTACGCTGAGGCGCTCTTACCTGACTTGTAATACCGGTCTGATCCACCTGGATTGTTGAGCCGAGGGAAGATGTACTTAAGAAACCCGCAAGGCTGAGCGTTAAATCGTCAAAGTTACCGCGTACGCCCAATTCGTAGTTGTTGACTTTCTGGGGTTCTAGCTGAGCGTTGTCCTCCAGGGTGCTGCCCTCCGCAACCAGACCTAAAGCAATTCCGACACTCGGTATGGAGAAACCCTGGGCAAAATTACCGTACAGACTAATCTGATCGGTGGCTTTGTAGACAATACCGGCATTAAACACAAAATCATCTACCGTTACCGATCCCCCTTCTACTTGAGCCGGGGGGAAGAAGCCAAAGAACCCCCCTGCAAAGGGACTGACTGTATAGTCATCAACGGAAAGACGAATATTCTCATACCGAGCGCCACCACTGAATGCAAGCTTGTCGGTTGCGTTCCACTGGAGTTGAGCAAAAGTACCCGCATTTCGCAGTCTGTACAGCGGAGACTGATTGAATTCTCGAAAGACATTGGCTTCTTGGTCATTATCAAAGGCGTCTGGATCAATGTCGAGAAAGAGCTGCTCATTCTCTTCATAGGAAACATCAGCGCCCCACAAAAGGCTCAACCGCTCTGTGATAGGTGTATCCACCTGCAGACGTCCCCCAAGCTCTAAAGCGTCTAGCTGTGTCTGAGACACAAGGGGCAAAAAGGGGTTGAATAACAAGGGGGCCAGAGCCGGATTCTGCCGAATATCAGTTATATTCTGGGTCAGGTCCGTCGTTCTCAAGAAAGCCTGCACATTGACTTCGGAATCAAAAACGTCTTGGTGGCGGTAGGTGATGTTGAAATTTTGCACCGTTTGAGAAGGCTCGTTATCACCAAATCGAATCTCACCAACCTCTAGGGCATCTACTTCTTGATTGCCTGGAGGGATGATGCTGGCTGTATCAGCAGTAAAGTCAGTCGCGAAGACATTATTGAAAAAGCTATAGGTAAACTGAACCCGCTGGTTTTCAGAAATATCGAAACCAGCCTTCGCTAAAACGTTGATGGCGCGATTGTCATTATTCAAACCATCTGTGGGAGGAATTCGATCGCCCTCGGCATCGAATGAGGGGTCATTGACATCAAAGGCCGCATTTAAAAGAAAATCAAACTTTCCTTCCTTGCCCGTGATGCCAGTATCGACTTTGAAACCCACGCCACCCTCTGAGAGATTATCAAAGTCGGGTCGAAGGGTGAGACCCAGACGCACTTGCTGGCCCTCTTCGGTGGGTGTGCGGGTGATGATGTTGATCACACCCCCTGTTGCGCCATCTCCGAAGATAGCGGTGGGTCCACGAACGACCTCAACACGCTCAATCGATGAGGGATCGATGGCCGATAGCTCTGTCCCGAAGGAGGCATTACCCGTCTGAGGAATACCATCAATTAAAATCTGAGCGGGACGACCCCGCAAATCAAAGACTCGAGTCCGACCATCGCTAGTCGGCGGTCCTAAGCCAGGAACTAGCTTACCGAGTGTGCTAGTGAGATCGCCCCCTGCAAGACCTTCTCGCTCAATGTCTTCGCGTTTGACGACAGTGACGGATCGAGGCACGTCTTCCGTTTCTTCTTCGGTGCGGGTCGCTGTGACGATAATCTCGAGATCATCATCCTCTTCGAACGGGACGTCAGCACTGGGTTCCTCGGTCCCCGGTTCTTCTGGGGAGTCTTCAGTTACGGGGACATCATCAGGCGTTTCCGTTGCAGGAGTCTCTAAGACAGTGGGGGCCTCAACCTGGAAGACCAATTGCTGCGCCTCTTGCTGCACCACACTGGTCAAACCGTCGGTCTCACCGACAACCGTGACGCGAACGCGACTGACATCTAGGGGGATCACAGAAACTGCGCGAATGCCGGGTGCTGGGTTTGCCTGCTCAAAGATTTCTCCACCTGGAAGATTCAACTGAGCGTTGCTGATATCAGCCGTGAAAGTTGATTCAGTACTAGATGTAGAAACCTCAAGATTTTCTCCATCTGGCACCGTCAGCACAATACTGAGACCTGTTTCGGTCTGCAGTAGCTCAACGGCACTAATGGAAACCGTCTGCGCCTGAGCTGGCTGGGCGATGAGAACAGCCGCAACCCCTAAAGCCCCACAAGGAAATAACCAATTTTGCACAATGACTCCTCACTTTGCTCTGTACTTTGATACAGGCGCGATCCCCACTTTATTCACAATAGATTCAATAGCCCTAGGCACTCAAAAGCCTTTTAGTTGAGAATAGTAGTATTTACTCACAACCATTACTATTCAGCCAAGCGAAGGATCATTTTGTCAAGTGGCAGTTAGATTATAGGCTGCAGAGAATTGGGAAATACTGTTTCTAGAGCTTTTCAGCCCCAAAACCTCGCGTAAAATCTCTGAAGTTCCTTCATAATAACAGGCACAGTTTTTTATCTTGGTCTCAAAACAAATTTATTTATTGAGAAGTAGTTGCAATTAATTTAAATGAGATATATTCTCAAAACAGATCAAATAGAGCGTCGCCCCATGTCCAGATTGAAGTCTAGGAGGGTGGCTCTCAGTTTTCATCGCATATTCTGTCTTTTTCTAATCGGAATTTCTGAAGCGTGGTAAACCACGTCACCCGCTTTTGCTGGCCCAATCTCTATTTTTTGCCAATTTTGAACATGCTCGAAGCTGAATCGTCAGAAAGAAAAGATATTCAGACACTTGTGGAGCTACTGATTTGGAGGGCGCAGTCGAAGCCTCAGCATCAGACCTATACCTTTCTGACCGATGGTGAGGCAGATGCGGTTCAGCTTTCTAACGAGAGTCTCGACCAGCAGGCTCGATGGATTTGCCAGCAGCTCCAGCAGTTTGAGGCCAAGAGGGAGCGGGTGTTGCTGGTGTTTCCGGCAGGGCTGTCTTACGTGGCAGCGTTTTTTGGTTGCTTGTATGCAGGTGCGATCGCAACACCTATCTACCCACCACGACCTAACCGCAGTCTAGAGCGTTTAAAGTCCATCGTTGACGACGCTCAACCCACGCTGGCGCTCACCACCACTGCCACCTTAAACCGTCTGCAACAGTTGCCCGATTTACCCTGGCTGCAAAAGCTAAAGTGGATCGTCACTGATGATGCGCAGAAGCCACAAGAACCCGTGCATATTGAGCCGATGGCTGGGGACGATGTTGCCTTTCTCCAGTACACATCAGGTTCAACCGCAGCCCCCAAAGGGGTGATGGTCACCCATAAGAACTTGCTGCACAATCTAGCCTGGATTGCTCGGCAGTTCAATCACACGTCTCAGATGAGCGTGGTTTCCTGGCTGCCGCCCTACCATGATATGGGGTTGATTGGGGGGATTCTTCAGCCTTTGTACTGCGGCGGTTCCGTTACGCTAATGGACCCAGCTCAGTTCTTGCAGAAGCCCCTTCGGTGGCTACAGGCTATTTCTCGATATCAGGTAACCACCAGCGGCGCTCCCAATTTTGCCTACGACCTCTGCGTCGAGCGAGCGACACCCCAGGATAAAGCCGAGTTAGACCTGAGCAGTTGGCGGGTCGCCTTCACAGGAGCCGAACCCATTCGAGCGGGAACGCTCTCAAACTTTGCCACAGCCTTTGCTGAATGCGGATTCCGACGGGAAGCCTTTTTACCCTGCTACGGCATGGCTGAAACAACCCTGATGACGACGGGAAAGCGGGCATCAGAACAACTCGTTTGCAAAACTGTTCAAGGCACTGCCCTAAGACTCAATCAAGTGCTTGAAGTTGATGCAACTGAGGAGGATGCCCAAACCCTTGTGAGCTGTGGATATTCAGCACTGGATCAAAGCGTCCAGATTGTTGATCCTGACCAGCTCACGCCTTGTTCCTCAGAACAAGTAGGAGAGATTTGGGTGTCTGGTCCCAGCGTGGCTAAGGGCTACTGGAATCAGCCGGAGCTGACGAAAGCGGCCTTCTGCGCCGATCTTGATGGCGATGGCCCTTTCTTGAGAACGGGCGATCTGGGCTTTCTCAGTGATGGTGAACTCTATATCACCGGACGCCGGAAAGACTTATTGATTTTTCGAGGGCAGAACCACTATCCCCAAGATATTGAGGCCACAGTTGCTCAGTGCCATCCAGCCTTGAAATCAGGCTGTGGCGCTGCCGTTTCTCAGTTTGTTGCAGGGGAAGAACGGCTGGTTATTGTCCAAGAAGTTGAGCGTAGCCATCGCCGCAGGCTCAATATCGAAGACATCATCATAACTGTTCAAAAGGCCGTTTCTCAACACCACGAGCTACAGATTCACGGTCTCTATCTGCTGAAGCCGGGGAGCATTCCTAAAACATCAAGCGGAAAGATTCAGCGGCAGGCTTGTAAGCAAGGCTTGTTGAACAACTCATTGACTGTACTGAGCGAATGGACTGCGGACAATCATCTACAACCCACTGATTTACAACCCAATGGGCAGTCTGGGAAGGCGAAGAGCAGTTTTCTCTCTCCTCACTCCAAAATTCAGGAGGCTCAGGCTGCTCGTGTAACGAGCGAGGCAATTGAAACTTGGCTAAGGAACCAAATTGCCCTGAAAGTCAGCGTTCCTTTTGCGGAGATTGATCCGCAGGTGGAATTTGTCAGCCTAGGCTTAAATTCTGCAACGGCGATTAGCCTTTCGGGTAAATTGGAAACCTGGCTCCAGCGTCGCCTGTCTCCCATCTTGCTCTACGACTACCCCACCATTCGTCAGCTTGCTCAGTATTTAGCGAACGAGACTACGACAACTGCGCCTTCAACAGCTCAAACGACGACAGACGGTATTGCCATTATTGGGATGGACTGTCGATTTCCGGGTGCAGAGAGTCCAGAAGCGTTTTGGCAGCTTCTGCAAGATGGCGCTGATGCAATTGGGGAAGTGCCTTGCGATCGCATCCAACCCATCAGCCCCACGTCCCAATATCCGGGCGGGTTTATCGAGGGCATCGATCAGTTTGATGCTGACCTGTTCGGGATTACTCCACGGGAAGCCGAAAAGATTGATCCCCAGCACCGATTACTGCTTGAGGTCGCATGGTCTGCCTTTGAGCGATCGGGACAGGCACAAAATATCAAAGATAGTCAGACGGGTGTGTTTGTTGGCATCAGCAACAGTGACTATGGTCGCAAACTAGCCCAATCTCAACAACACTGGGACACCTACGCCAGCACGGGTAATGCCTTGAGTATGGCGGCGAATCGACTCTCTTATCAGTTCAATTTGCAGGGGCCGAGTATTGCTGTTGATACTGCCTGTTCTTCTGCGCTCGTAGCAGTTCATCAAGCCTGTCAGAGTTTGCGGGTGGGGGACTGCGAACTTGCGATCGCAGGTGGCGTCAATGCCATTCTCTCTTCAGAACTAACGACAGCCTTCACGGAGGCTCAAATGATGGCCGCCGATGGTCGCTGTAAAACCTTTGATGCCGATGCCGATGGCTATGTCAGAGGAGAAGGCTGTGGACTGATTGTTCTCAAGCGATTGGCAGATGCCCAACGAGATGGCGATCCGATTCTGGCGATAATCATGGGATCGGCCATCAATCAAGATGGCCGCAGTAATGGAATTACAGCCCCCAATGGTTTAGCACAGCAACGGGTGATTGCTCAGGCGTTAGATCAAGCGGGTGTGGCTCCGGCAAAGATTCAATATGTCGAAACCCACGGCACGGGGACGCCATTAGGAGATCCGATTGAAGTGGCCTCTTTGCAAAAGGTTTTAGGGCAGGGTCGTGAACAGACCTGCTGGCTTGGGTCGGTGAAAACAAATATCGGTCACTTAGAGTCGGCTGCGGGTATCGCCGGATTAATGAAGGTTGTGTTGGCTCTACAGCATGGCTCTATTCCGGCACATCTGAACTGTCAGAAACTGAATCCCTATATTGAACTGGAGGGTTCAGGGTTTGCGATCGCATCCCAACCCCAACCCTGGCCCGCTTCTGATCAAAGGCGTTTAGCAGGCGTCAGTGCCTTTGGCTTCGGCGGTACCAATGCCCACGCCATTATTGCGGAAGCCCCGATCCAAACTTTTAAAGCTCCAGTCCCGAACGAGAGGCCGCAGCATTTATTGGCGTTATCGGCTCAGACTCCCGCAGCGCTGCAGGCACTGTGTGAACTGTATGTGCAGGAGGTCGCGGCCACCGTGAACCTTGCAGATCTTTGCTATTCATCTAATACAGGACGTTTTTCGCTTGGGTTTGGAGTTGCGATCGCATCCCACTCCACCCAGCACCTCAAAGAGCAGCTCCAAACCTTAATTTCTCAGGGTTACAAAAAGCATCCTCAAACACAATCTAAAACCATCGGCTTTCTGTTTACCGGGCAGGGATCTCAGTATGTGGGCATGGGGCGACAGCTTTACGACACTCAACCCACCTTCCGGCAGGCACTCAATGACTGTGCAGAGATTCTGCAATTAGAGCCTTCATTGCTAGATGTTCTCTATCCAGCTATCAGTACGACATCACTCATTGACGAAACTGCTCACACTCAACCTGCCCTCTTTGCCCTAGGATATGCCCTCGCAAAACTATGGCAGTCTTGGGGAATCGAGCCAGACGCACTCTTAGGGCACAGCGTTGGTGAATATGTTGCAGCCTGCATTGCCGGTGTCTTTAGTCTTGAAGACGGGTTAAAGCTAATTGCAGCCCGAGGTCGGCTCATGCAGGCTCTACCCGCCGAGGGTGAAATGGTCGCAGTTAGGGCTGCCCTTAAACAAGTAGAGCCGCTAGTAGCGGCGTATCAAAACGTCAGCATCGCCGTCATCAATGGCCCCCAAAACGTTGTGATATCTGGGCAGCGTTCAGAGGTCCGCAAGATTTCTGCTGAGCTAATGGCTCAAGGAATATCGCTCAAGGTGCTAACGGTATCCCATGCATTCCATTCGCCGCTGATGGAGCCAATCTTAGATGAGTTTCGACAGATTGCTGAATCGGTCAGCTTTCAACAGCCCCAGATCAAGCTAATCAGTAACCTGACCGGAGACCTGGCCCCCCCTGAGATTGCTACTGCCGATTATTGGGTGCAGCACGTTCGACAGCCCGTACAGTTTGCCGCAGGGATAAAAGCACTGGCAGATCAGGGATGTGAATTTTTCTTAGAGATTGGCCCTCAGCCAACCTTGCTAAGCCTCGGTCAACAGTGCCTAGGCAAATCATCTCACCAGTGGCTACCGAGCCTACGACCCAAACAGGATGACTGGACCTGCCTCTTAAAAAGTCTGGGGCGGCTGTACGAGTTTGGCTTTGAAGTGGACTGGCAAGGCTTCGATCAGGACTATCTTCGGCAGCGGATTGCTCTCCCGGCCTATCCATTTCAGCATCAGCGGTATTGGTTGCCGACGACAGAACCTTCGCTGAGGCTGGTTGACGAACAAGCCGATCATCCCCTTTTGGGTCATCGGTTAGCGTCACCTGCCCATCGAGCAACGGACTGGCTTTGGGAGGTTGCACTCGATCCAGAAACAATGCCTTACCTGAATGAGCATCGTGTGGGAGGAGCACCGGTTCTATTTATGGGAGCTTATTTAGAAATGGTGATGGCTGCAGCTCAAACGGCTTGGGGACAAGGGCAATATCCTATGCAGCAGCTCAAGCTACATATCCCGCTTTTTCTGACTCCCGGCCAGCCAAAAACAGTCCAGGTGTCGTTGGCGGCATCCAAACCCTCCGCCTGTTTTCAGGTTCATAGTCGGCAATCTGCAACAGCCCCTTGGACGCTGCACGCCTCTGCGATCGTCCTTCAGCCCAGTCGGGAAAGGATCGCAGCGTGACGAGTGCACTACAGACTCCCAGCCTTGCAACGGCTCAGATGGCTCAGACGGGAATGCAGTTTGGTCTGATGTTCTTTGCCAGTGGTGAAGATAACTTAGAGCAAGATCGCTATCGCCTCGTCATCGAAAGCGCCAAGTTTGCCGATCAAAATGGCTTCTCTAGCATCTGGATTCCTGAACGGCATTTCACGCCCTTGGGCTGTTTGTATCCTAATCCTGTGGTCTTACAGGCGGCGCTGGCCCGCGAAACCCAGAATATTCGCCTGCAGGCCGGGAGTGTCGTCCTGCCTTTGCACGACCCAATCCGAGTGGCAGAGGAATGGGCGATGGTGGATAACCTCTCCGATGGTCGCGTGGGCCTTTCTTTTGCCTCGGGCTGGAATCCGGGAGATTTTGCCTTCTTCCCTGAGCGCTACGATCAGCGGTGGCAGGTCATGGAAGAAGGGATTCAGACTGTCCAGAAGCTCTGGCGAGGCGACTCTATTTCGGTGCAGGGTGGTGATGGTCAGTTCCGTGAGATTAGAGTCTATCCGACACCGGTACAGAAGCAGCTCCCGCTATGGGTGACGGCGGCTAGCAACCCAAAAACTTTTGCTAAAGCAGGGGAGTTAGGTGCAAATTTACTCACGCATCTCTTTGATCAAGATTTAGCGACGCTAGCGCAGAATATTGCGCTGTATCGTCAAACGAGTGTGGAATATGGTCATTGCCCTGGCAAGGTAACGGTGACGCTGCACACCTACATGGGCCATGACTTGACTACAGTGCGGGAAGAAGTGCGGCATCCCTACTGCAGCTATCTGAAAGCCAATCTGCCGCTGCTGCAGGGGTTGAGCTACAGCCGAGGACAGTCTGTCGATCTGGGCTCTCTTTCTGAGACCGATCTTGATCAGATGACGGATCGGATTTTCGAGAAATTCTATAGCGAGGGCAGAGCCTTGCTGGGCACTTCTGAGAGCTGTCAGAGCCTCGTGGAGCAGCTTCATCATATCGGCGTTAACGAAATCGCCTGCCTCCTTGATTTTGGGCCGCATCCAGATTTAATTCTGCAAACCCTTCCCCATCTCAATCGGCTGCGCGCGGCCTGTAAAGAACTGACTGAAGCCTCTGTTAGCATTCCGGTTCACTTACCAGAGATGGCGGCAGATTCAGAAGACCCGGCTCAGGATGTTCAAGATCTAAAAAGGAACACGATTGCCGCTATTCAAGGACGCTGTGATGCGATCGCAAACAAGGCGTTCTACCAAACCTTAAAAGCGCGTGGGGTTGAGCTAGATTCAAGCTTTCAGGGGATTGAGCAGCTTTGGCGAACAGAAGGAGAAGCGATCGCAACGATCAAGCTCCCCGCTCATCTCAATGCCGACGACTACAGTACTCATCCCGCGCTGTTAGATGCCTGTCTACAGGTTCTTTGGGCAACGCTACCCGAAGCCGACACCGTTAGTTATTTACCCATTGGTCTCGGTGAACTCACCATTCTAGAGGCGCTTGACGGCCCACTTTATAGCCATGCAGTTCTCACCTCTCAGGCCGACGAACTGACAGGGGACGTGCGGGTTCTAGACGCTGACGGCACCGTCAAAATGACGCTTCAGGGCATTCGGCTGCAGCCGATGAGTATCCCTTGCTCCCAGATTGCAGACTGGTTCTATCAAGTGGAGTGGCGTCCTTGCTCTTTGCCGGAACTACAGGATACGACTCTAACCTTTGATTCTGTGTCCCAAATTGCTAATCAAGTGCGTCAGCAGACTCGTATAGAAAAGCTAGATGTCTATCGAGATCTATTGCCCCAGCTCAATACCTTGAGTCGAGATTTTATTCTCTGGGCTTTTTGGGATATGGATCTGAACTTGCAGCCTGGACAGCCGTTTCCTTTTGCTGCCCTACGGCAGCAGATCCAGCCCCAGCATCACCGGCTCCTGCATCGCCTGATTGAGGTTTTGACGGAGCAAGATATTCTCATTGCTCAAGGGGCAAACCAATGGCAGATCAAGAAGGTGCCCACCCTTGAAGCGCCAGCCCAGCGTCTTCAAGGTCTTCAAACTCATTATCCGGCTTGTCAGGCTGAGATCAGTTTGTTGGGGCGATGTGGACAGGGATTAGCGTCGGTTTTGCAGGGCCAAGATCCGCTCAATCTATTGTTCCCTGACGGATCGGTTGCCGATGTTGAGGCGCTGTATCAAGATTCTCCGGCGGCTCAGGTGGCGAATCAGTGGGTTGTCGATGCGATCGCAACCGCCATCCAAGATCTCCCTACAGATCGCACCATTCGAATTCTAGAAATTGGGGCAGGTACCGGCGGGACAACAGCCTACGTTTTGCCCCAGCTTCCCGGCTACAGGACTGAATATACCTTCACCGATGTCTCCTTTTTATTCACCGCCAAGGCAGAAGAGAAGTTTGCTGACTATCCGTTCATAGACTATCGGCTGCTGGATATTGAAAAGGCACCCAGTGAACAAGGATTTGAGTCTCAGTCGTTTGACATCATTTTGGCTGCCAACGTCCTTCATGCCACCGCCGATCTCCAGCAAACTGTGGAGCATATCCACCAACTCTTAGAACCGGGTGGTCTCTTGATTGCGCTAGAGGGAATGGAACCCCAGGCTTGGCTCGATCTGATTTTTGGTCTGACGCCGGGATGGTGGTCGTTTACCGATACTGATTTGAGACCCAGCTATCCGCTAATTAGTTCAGCACAATGGCAGCAACTGCTCCAGGCTAACCAGTTTGATGCTGAGATCATCGCAGCCAATCGTGACGGTCTATCTCAGCAAGCGGTGCTAGTGGCTTCTAGTCAACGCAGCCAACAGCCCGGAACTTGGCTTGTTTTTTGCGATCTCGCTGGTATCGGAAAAGCCTTTGCGGAATTGCTTCAATCTCGAGGGGAAATATGCCAAATCATTGAAACAGACTCAGCGGATCTGACCTCATTTCAGTCTCTGTTTACTTCATCGACCTCTGATGATTATCGAGGGGTGGTTTACCTATGGGGATTGAACGATCTGAATCAGTCACCCCTGGAAACGTCCTGGAATACAGCCACACCTGTAGCGTTAATTCAGGCGATGGAAGCTGCCAATGTTGAGACTCCACTCTGGCTAGTGACGCAGGGCAGTCAGTCAGTTGCGGAGAGTCAAACCAACGCCACGCAATCAATGCTGTGGGGCTTAGGCCAAGTGTTGGCGGTCGAGCAACCCCAGCGGTACGGCGGTCTCATTGATTTAGATCCAGCAGCGTCCGTCTCTCAAGCGGCAGCCGATCTGCTGCAAAGTATTCAGCCCCATCTTAGGAAAAAACCAACCAACTCCAGGCACTCTCCCCCCAGAATTGGAGGGCCGGGGGGGCCAACGCAGAGCGAAGTGCTTCCTGGGCAGAACTTAGAAATAGAGAACACACAAAGCAGAACGAATGATGCCTATCTAGATCGGGACACTTCCCGGCAGGATTTCACTGGCCCCCCTAGCCCCCCAATTCTGGGGGGAAAGCAGATGGACTCTCGGGTCTCTCCTTCCAAACCTGGAAGGACAATGCAGCATGGAAAAATCGCATTTCGCCAGAACCAAAGTTTTTCACCTCACCTCACCCCGTACCGAGCGGCTCTAGCCCAGAACTCAGCCCAGATCAAAGCTACCAGCTACCTAATCACAGGCGGTCTCGGCGATTTAGGTCTACGGGTCGCGACCTGGCTATCAGAACAAGGTGCTAAGCATCTGATCCTATTAGGTCGCACGTCTCTACCACCTCGTCATCAATGGCTGTCTCTCCCTAGCAAAGATACAGCTTTCCAGAAGATTCAAGCGATTCAGGCCATTGAAGCCCAAGGAACCCAGGTTCATCTCGCCACAGCAGATGTCGCGGACCCCGAGCAGCTAGCCCAAGAGATCGAGTCCGTCGATGTGCCACCTATTCAGGGCGTTTTTCACTTAGCAATGGAGCCACCCCAGCTTGCTCCAATAGAGCAGGTTGATTTAGAACAGCTAGACAAGATCCTGAGTCCCAAAGCTGCAGGAGCCTGGAATCTCCATCAGTATTTTGCAGAACAATCCCTCGATTACTTTGTTCTGTTTTCCTCTTGGGCAGGTTTACTGGGTTCCGTCGGGCAACAGCTCAGCGGCTACAGCATGGCGAATTCTTATTTAGATAGCCTTGCTCATCATCGACGGTCATTGGGTTTACCAGCCCTCAGTATTGACTGGGGAGATTGGTCTGAGATTGGGTTGCGATCGCGTTCCATCAAAGCCGGACAACGTCTCCTTCCCGAATCCTGGACTCTGACACCAGAGCAGGGACTTCAGGCATTAGGGCAACTCATGCACGAGCAGGGACAGATTGCATTCTTACCCGTGCCTTGGTCAGAGTTTTTTGATCTATTCCCTACTGCTAAATCACAACCCCTGCTTGCTGATGTTGCTAATCAAGCTTCAGCTTCAGACTCCCAACCCCCTCCAGCTCTACTTCAAGACTGGGAAGCCTTGCCCCCCGCAGCTCGACTACAGGCTCTCAAAAACCATGTCCAGGCAATTGTGGCTCAGGTGATGGGGATTTCGTCTCCGAGTGCCATCGATCCTGATCGCGGACTGTTTGAAAGCGGCATGGATTCGCTCATGGCCCTAGAAGTCAAAAATCACCTAGAAACCAGCCTGGGCGAAACGATTCCCGCCGTGGCCGCCTTTGAGCATCCCACCGTCAATGCTTTGGCGACCTATCTCGCCAAATCGACGCTGGGCTGGGAAGCACCGTCAGTTCCGGCAACCGCCCCCGTTGCGGAGACGACCTTAGACAAGATTTCACAGCTCTCAGACGACGACGTTGATCGGCTGTTTGACGAAAAATTTGCAAGGCAAGACCCCAGTGAGTGATTTTCTCAACCACATTAAAACCCTCTCTCCCAAACGGCTTGCGCTTTTAGCCTACGAGCTGCATGAGGAATTAGAGACTCTAAAGCAGCCTGAATCAATCGCGATTGTCGGCATGGGCTGTCGATTTCCTGGTGGCGTCAACGATCCAGAGGCTTATTGGCAATTACTCCAGTCGGGCCGTGACCCGATTACAGAAGTCCCTCAGCAGCGGTGGGATGTAGATGCTTATTTTGATGCCGATCCCAGCGTGCCTGGGAAAACCTACACCAGACATGGCGGTTTCTTAGATCAGGTGGATCAGTTTGACCCCGATTTTTTCGGCATTAGTCCTCGTGAAGCCACTGCAATGGATCCGCAGCAGCGCCTTTTGCTAGAGGTCAGTTGGGAGGCGCTTGAACGAGCAGGCTATGCACCACAGCAGCTCAAAGGGAGCCGAACAGGTGTATATGTTGCCATTGGCACCTCCGATTATGCGAATCTGCAGGCCAAGACCCCTGAAGGAATTGATGCTTACACGGGGACCGGAAGTGGTTTCTGTTTTGCTGCAGGACGGTTGTCCTATGTTTTAGGGCTGCAGGGCCCGAATATGGCCCTTGATGCGGCCTGTTCATCTTCATTGATGGCAGTCCATTTGGGTTGTCAGAGTTTGCGTAACGAAGAATGCGATTTGGTTTTAGCGGGGGGCGTGAATCTGCTGCTTTCGCCAGAATCAAATATCGTCTTCTCTGCAACCCGAATGATGGCGACAGACGGCCATTGCAAGACCTTTGATGCTGCTGCTGATGGCTATGTACGCTCTGAAGGCTGTGCGGTCGTGGCCCTCAAGCGCTTCAAAGATGCTCAAGCCGATGGCGACAATATCTTGGCCGTCATTAAAGGGACGGCCTGCAATCATGGCGGTGCCAGTGGAGGATTAACGATCCCCAATGGTGCAGCTCAGCAGACGGTGGTTCGAGCGGCGTTGGCACAGGCCAACGTGGCCGCTAGCGCGATTCAGTATGTCGAAGCACAAGGAACAGGGACGCCGCTGGGAGATGCCATTGAAGTTCGGGCGCTGAGTCAGGTGTTTAAAGAAGGGCGATCGCAACAAGACCCGCTCCACATCGCATCGGTAAAGACCAACATCGGCCACACCGAGACCGCTTCGGGGATGGCAAGCTTGCTCAAGGTCGTGCTATCGATGCAGCATCAGCAACTGCCGCCCCATCTAAATTTAAAGACCCTCAATCCTGAGATTGATCTAGGTGAAATTCCGGCCAAAATTCCCACTGAGCTAACGCCTTGGCCTCAGCATTCGGGGCCACAGCTTGCAGGTATCAACTCCTTTGGCATGAGTGGGACTAATGCCCATGCCGTTCTGGAATCTGCTCCAACTGTAACGGTTCAATCAGAAACACGACCTTTATATCTATTGCCTCTGTCTGCAAAGACTCCTGGGGCTTTGGTCGAGCTGATTCATCGATATCTTCAGTTTTTGCAGGCGCACCCTGAGACTGACTTGGGTCATCTTTGTTTTACAGCAGGGGTGGGGCGATCTCACTTCCTCCATCGATGTACATTTGTCGTTAACTCTATACCCCAACTACAGCAAGCGCTAGAGGAATATTTAGAAACTAATAATACAGCCCAGTACTCTAACGATGTATATAAATCACTAGAGGAAAACCAGTCAACCCTGCATTGCCCCCCTAGCTCCCCAATTCTGGGGGGAAAGCAAACCAACGTCAGCGACTCTCCCACTAAGGTTGGGGGGCCGGGGGGGCCAGCGCAAGCTCTTCAAGGTAGTTCCGAAACATCTTTATACACTGTAGATTCATCTTCTATACAACAAACAACACCCGACCTAATTTTCTTCTTCCCTTCAGAACAAAAGCAGAGCCTGACTTGGGGCCAACAACTCTATGAAACTTATCCGGTGTTCCGGGCCACCATTGACCAAGCCAACCAGATTTTGTCAGAGCTAAAAGCAGATCTGATTGATTTCAAATCCACGTCAGATCCAGACATTCTGAATTTTGTGTTGCCCTACGCCCTTGCTGAACTGTGGCAATCCTGGGGTTTTCAGCCGAGTGGATTGATGGGAAGCACAATCGCAGCCTGCCAAGCCGGATACTTCACCTTAGAGCAAGCCCTCCACTGGCTTATCAAAGCAACACCCATCGAACAACTGCAGCCTGCCACAGGCATTCTCTACAGCGATTCAACGGATACGCCCGTCGATACCGCCACCCTATTAGACTGGCTTCGATCTGGCGATCGGCAGACCATCGCACCCCCTCAAGGGCCAGAGCAGTTTCTGATTATGGGCAACCTGCCCCAAAGCTGGGGAACCTGCGACCACTGGACCATCGCAGCTCAGCCAGACAACATTCTGCTAAGCCTAAGAAAGCTCTATCAACAGGGGTTTACAGTTGATTGGGACAGTTTTTATCGCGGCTTTAAACATCAACGGATTCCATTGCCGACCTATCCATTTCAGCGGCAGCGGTATTGGAGCTATCTCGCCACCTCGGGTGCTAGGGTCAGCCCTACCCCATCTGCAAAAGTCACTGAGACCGCAATTTCGCGCGAAAGTTTTGCCTCTCTTAACCCTGAACAACGTCAAGCCGAATTAGAGCGCGATTTAAAGACACGGTTTGCCCGTGCCATTGGCATAAACCCAAAACAAATTACGGCCACGACACCGCTTAGTTCTTTGGCTGCCGATTCGATCATGACCACCGAGATCAAATTTGATCTAGAGAAGCAGTTCGGCTATTCAGTGCCCTTGGTTCAGTTCTTGACCAGTCCCACCATTGCCGACTTAGCGACTCAGATTCTAGCCAATTTAGATGGCATGGTCGAGACCTTACCCAACATTGAACTCAATCCCACGCAGCGTCACCAGCCGTTCCCGCTCAACGATATTCAGACTGCCTACTGGATTGGCCGAAGCGGTGCCTTTGAAATGGGGAACATTGCCGCCCATGTCTATGCAGAATTCGAGGGGCAGGAATTAGATTGCCACCGCCTGCAGCAAGCTTTCCAACAGGTGATTGATCGCCACCCCGTGTTGCGAACGGTGATTTTGCCTGACGGTCAGCAGCAGGTGCTCGCAGATCTGCCGCCCTACGAGATGAGCGTTCTAGACTGGCGTTCTCTATCTAGTGACCTGAAACAACAGCAACTTGAACAACTGCGCGATCGCCTTTCGCATCAAATGCTCGATCCCCACGCTTGGCCGCTGTTCGAGGTCTGCCTAGCCCGCTTGGATGAGCAGACCGTTCACGTTTTTCTCAGCATTGATAACCTGCTGGTAGACGGTGCCAGCCTCGGGATTATCTGTCGGGAATGGGGGCATTTTTATACATCGTTAGATAATGATTTACCCACGTTGAAGCTTTCATTTCGGGACTACGTGCTGGCGCTGCAGTCCTTTGAACCTTCAGAACGGTATTTACAGTCTAAAAACTATTGGCAGGCCCGACTCCAAGACTTACCTTCAGCTCCAGAACTTCCTCTAGCTGTAGCACCGGCACAAATAACTCGACCTCGATTTGTGCGCCGCACCGCAAGGCTATCTGCTGACCAGTGGCAGTTGTTGAAAGAGCAAGCAACACAACTGGGCCTCACACCCTCTGGGGCATTGCTGGCCGCCTATACCGAGATTTTAGCGATCTGGAGCAAGTCTCGACGATTCTGCGTTAACCTCACGACGTTTAATCGACTCCCTATTCACCCGCAGGTGCAGAGTCTTGTAGGTGATTTCACTTCACTGACTTTGCTAGCGGTTGACTATAGAGAAGTGGGGACTTTTGAGGTGCGATCGCAACAGCTCCAAAACCAGCTCTGGCAAGATCTCGAACACAGCCTCGTTAGTGGGGTCAGCGTTCTGCGAGAGATGATGGCGCAAACGCAAGAACAAGTTGCCATGCCTGTTGTGTTTACCAGCCTGTTAGCCAACCCACAGCTTCAAAACAGCTCTACCTTTAACACCGATTGGCTGGGCAAGCTTGTCCACAGCATTGCCCAAACGCCGCAGGTTTGGCTCGATCATCAAGTCTACGAAGAAGACGATGAACTGGTCTACAACTGGGACGTGGTTGAAGGTCTATTCCCCGACGGGATGGTGGATGCTATGTTCTCGGCCTATGGCCAACTGCTAGAAAAACTAGCACTCCATTCTCAGACTTGGCAGGAGACACAGCCGCTCCCCATCACTCACGTTCAGCCCCAAAGCACTCAAGCCCCCTTGACCACCGCGTTACTCCAGGACGGTTTAGTCTCCCAAGCACAACATCAGCCCCAGCATTTAGCTGTCATTACGCCCACGCTGCGGTTAACCTACGGTGAACTGTGCCAGCGCGCCCAGCAGGTCGGTCAGCGATTGCGTCGTTTGGGTGTGCAGGCCAACGAGCTAGTTGCTATCTCAATGGAAAAGGGATGGGAACAGGTCGTGGCAGTATACGGCATTTTAATGGCCGGTGCAGCCTATGTACCAATTGATCCGGCCCTACCGATGGAGCGACGTGATCACCTTTTGGATCAGGGCAATATCAAGTGGGTTCTCAGCCAAAATCATTTGCAGTCTGGAATGGCATGGCCGGTCCAAATTCAGATTATTGCGGTCGATTCTGAAGCGTTACGGCAAGAATACGATGCACCGCTCACGCCTCTGCAAAAGCCCACTGACTTGGCCTACGTAATTTATACCTCGGGTTCAACGGGCACCCCTAAGGGCGTGATGATCGATCATCAAGGAGCCATGAACACGATTGAAGATATCAATCATCGCTTTGAGATTACCCCTCAGGATCGAATCTTAGCCCTATCTTCCCTTAGCTTTGATCTGTCGGTCTACGATATTTTCGGCACTATTGCCGCTGGCGGAACATTGATCATTCCCGCTGCTCGGGATGTGAAAGATGCAGCCGTTTGGGTACGCCTGATTGAGAAACATCAGGTCACGATTTGGAATACGGTGCCTGCTTTGATGCAGATGCTGATTACCCGTGAGCCAGAGTCCCTGCAATCTTTGCGACTGATCCTAATGAGTGGCGACTGGATACCCCTGGCACTGCCAGAGAAGATTCGAGCGGTTTGCCCTGAGAGCCAAATCATCAGCCTCGGCGGTGCCACGGAAGCTTCAATTTGGTCTATTCTCTACCCGATTAACGAGATTGATCCAAGCTGGCGCAGCATTCCCTACGGTCGTGCCATGAGGAATCAGCAGTTCTATGTATTGAATGAGCACCTGAATCCCTGCCCAGTTTGGGTACCCGGACACTTGTATATTGGCGGTTCAGGTCTCGCTCAGGGGTATTGGGGTGAGCCAGAGAAAACCGCAGCCAGCTTTATTGCCCATCCTATTTCTGGAGAGTGCCTGTATCGAACAGGTGATTTGGGCTGCTATCGACCGGACGGTGAGATTGAATTTTTAGGCCGAGAAGATCAGCAGGTGAAGCTGCGCGGATATCGTATTGAGCTGGGTGAAATTGAGACGGCACTAGAGCAGCATCCTGATGTGAGTGCAGCGGCGGCCCTAGTGATTGGGGCTAGTCCACAAAAGCTAGTGGCCTGCATTGTCCTTAAAGAGTTGCCATCTGACCAGGAGCCTGGAGGACAGGACGGAGCCGGTGATCCAAGTTCGAGCGGGCAAGCCTCAGTGCTCACTCAATTTTTAGCTCAAAAACTTCCCGACTACATGGTGCCAGAAGGGTTCCTCTGTTTGGACGCTTTGCCCCTTAATGCCAATGGCAAAGTGGATCGCCGCCATTTACAAACGCTCTGGGTAGAGAGTCCCCTCGCTAGTTCTGTGGGCTATGTTGCTCCTCGAAATGCTTTAGAAACGGCGGTAGCGGACCTATGGGCTAATCTGCTCCAGCAGGACAAGGTGGGCGTTCTCGACAACTTCTTTGAGCTGGGGGGAGATTCCCTGCTCGCCACACAACTCATGGCTAGGGTCCGCCAAACATTTCAGGTGGAAGTGCCGTTGCGATTGCTTTTCCAAGACCCCACGGTAGCCACTATTGCGACCGCAATTGCTGAGGGGTTAGCAGCCCAAGTCAATGAGGAGCTGCTGGCGGAACTAGCCGATATTGCAGAGCCAGAAACGATCGCGCCAGGGAGCCAATCATGAGTAACTTAGCGAACCAGATTGCTGGACTATCTCCAGAGCAACTTGCTCAGCTCACTCAACGGCTGCAGCAAAAGCAAGCGTCGGGCGAGATTGCCCGCCAGCCCCGTGAGCAAACAGCATTTCCGCTCGCCTTTGCCCAGCAACGTCTCTGGCTTCTCCAGCAGCTACAGCCTGAGGGTCTGACGCTGCCAGCAGCGGTCAAAATTAAAGGACTATTAGAGATTGAACGCTTGCGCGACTGTTTTCAGCGGCTCTGTGAACGCCATGAATCCCTGCGAACTCAGTTCATCACAAATGAAGCAGGCGATCCAGTCCAAGATATTGTGGCGGCTCTAGATTGGCAGTTGCCGATGATTGAACTTCAGGACAATGGCTCACCGCAGGCGGTGGAGCGTCTGATCGTTGAAACCACAAAGCAGCCCTTTGATCTATCCCAAGCGCCGCTGCTGCGGACTACGATTCTCCGGTTGAGTGCTGAGGATCATGTCCTGCTCTTCAATGCTCATCACATCATTGCCGATGGCTGGTCGCTGGGCGTGTTGATTAGAGAATTGGCAACTCTTTACAGTGACTTAACAACCGATTTGCCATCTCTCTCAATCCAGTATGCAGACTATACTTTGTGGCAACGTCAGCAACTTCAAGGGCAGAAATTAAATACCCTTTTAGACTATTGGCGGCAGCAGCTTCAAGACGTGCCGACGCTATTTGAACTTCCTTCAGATCGCTCTCGTCCTGCAATTCAGTCGATGCAGAGCGGTAGAATCAGCGTCAGTTTATCGGCAGATCAGACTGCAAAGCTAAGGCACTTGGCACAGCAGTCCAACGCGACGCCGTTTATGGTGGGTCTCGCGGCTTTCTACACTTTGCTCTATCGCTATACAGGACGGACGGATTTGCTGGTGGGTTCTCCAGTGGCGAATCGTAACCAAGTGCAAACTGAAGGATTGATAGGGGTGTTTGTGAATACCCTCGCCCTTCGCGCCCAGTTGAAACCCACCTGGACCTTTCGCCAAGTCCTGCAGCAGGTTCGCTCTGTGGTGGCGGAAGCGAATGATCAACAGGATTTGCCTTTTGAGAAGTTGATTGAAGTTCTAGCGCCGGTGCGATCTCAAAGTTCAGCCCCCCTCCTGCAGGTGATGTTTGGCCTACAGGCCGATCCAAGCCAATCTTTTCGCTGCGCGGATCTGACCCTAAAGCCCGTCACCCTTGACCTACAGACCTCACCGTTTGATCTAGTCCTGCAGTTGTTTGAAGGGGATCAATCGATACAAGGATGGTTTGAACACAGCCGTGATTTGTTTGATAGGGCGACCATTGAACGACTCGTCGAGCACTGGAACATTCTGCTCTCAGATATTCTGGCTCAACCCGATCAGCCCATTGGTCAACTTGAGTTGCTCAGTTTCTCTGAACACCAGCAGTTTCAGGACTGGAATCAAACCCAAGGCCATTACCCACAATTTTGTATCCATGAGTTGATTGAGCGTCAGGCAGTGGAGAGGGGGAGGGAGGTTGCGATTTCATCCAAAAACCTACAGCTCACCTATCAAGACTTTAATCAGCAGGCCAACGATCTAGCGCGAGAGCTGCAAAATCACGGCGTCGGTCCAGAAACGCTGGTGGGCATCTGTTTAGACCGCTCTCCGCAATTGATGGTGGCGATTCTTGCGGTCTGGAAAGCGGGTGGAGCCTATATTCCCCTTGACCCGACCTATCCTGAACAGCGGTTGCAGATGATGGTGGCTGAGGCTGAGGTTTTGCTGACTCAGCCTGCCTATATTGATCTGTTTTCTAGTGATGGTCCTGCGTTGGCCCCCCCGGCCCCCCAATTCTGGGGGGAGAGTGCCGTTAATTTGTCTGTATCCACAGGGCTAGATTTGATTGTCCTGTCTAGAACAAAACAGAACTCAAAGTCCCCCACCAGTGGGGGGGTTAGGGGGCCAGCGCAGAATCCTCGCTCTCCTCAAACACTGGACCACTTAGCCTACGTCATCTATACCTCTGGCTCCACTGGCAAACCTAAAGGTGTCATGCTCACCCATCGCGGCCTTACCAATTTGAGTCAGGCTCAGCAAGATCTGTTTCAGCTCGATCCCGATAGTCAAGTCATTCAGTTTGCCTCAGCCAGCTTCGATGCCTCGGTCTGGGAAATGGTAATGACCTGGAGCGCTGGAGCCACCCTCCATATCGGAACGAGCGATCAGCTCTTACCCGGAAAGCCTTTACAGGAATTCTTGCTCAGTCGAAAGATTACCCATGCCACCCTGCCGCCGACGGCCCTAGCGCCCCTCGATCCGCAAGCGCTGCCGGACCTGACCACGATCATTACAGCAGGAGAAGCCTGCTCAGCAGAACTCGTCAAAAAATGGCGATCAGGACGGCGGTTTTTCAATGCCTACGGTCCCACGGAGACGACCATCTGCGCCACCGTGTACAACGCTGAAGACGATGCCCTACCCGCTATTGGGACGCCCATTTCTAATACTCAGATCTACATATTAGATCATCGATTTCAGCGACTCCCCGTGGGCGTTCCGGGAGAGCTATTTGTGAGCAGCGTTGGACTGGCGCGGGGCTATCTCAATCGTCCGGGGCAGACAGCGACTAGCTTCATTCCGAATCCCTTTAGTGCAGAACCAGGGGCACGGCTCTATCGGACAGGCGATCTGGCCTGTTATCGAAGTGATGGTGCGATCGCATTTCTAGGACGCCTTGATCATCAGGTCAAGCTGCGCGGTCTACGGATAGAACTCGGTGAAATAGAGACCCATCTTGTCCAGCATCCAGCCATTACAGATGCGATCGTTATTGCTGATGCTCAAGATAATGATGCTCAACTTTTGGCCTACTGTCTTTGTCCAAATGAACTGCAGATTCCAGCGGCAGAACTGCGGCAGTTCTTAACTGCTACATTACCCACCTACATGGTGCCCAGCCTGTTTGTGGTACTAGAGAAATTTCCTTTGCTCCCCAATGGCAAGGTGGATCGCAAAGCCCTTCCCCATCCTGAATACCAACCCCGAGAAAAACCAGTTGTAGCGCCTCGCAATCAAACGGAAACCGACCTTGTACAAATTTGGCAGCGTGTCCTCAATCGGCAAGACGTGGGAATCGAAGACTCTTTCTTCGAACTTGGGGGCCACTCCATGCTGGCAACCCAAGTGATCACCAATATCCAGACGCACTTTGGGATTGATCTGCCCCTTCGACAAATATTTGAAACCCCTACAATCTCTGGGTTGGCTGCTTCTCTAAATGTGCAGCACAGTCCTGCGGAAAGCAGGATTTCTCAAATCAATCGAGCGGGGGATTTACCTCTGTCTTTTGCCCAACAACGACTGTGGTTTCTTGAGCAACTCGAAACCACTGGAGCCACCTATCACATCACAACGAAGCTTCACCTACAGGGGCATCTGCAGCTCACGGCCCTCCAGCAAAGTCTAGACAAGATCGTAGAACGACACGAAATCCTGCGAACTCGGTTTATCGCCCACGAAGGTCAACCCACAGTGGTAATCGACCCAGCTAGACCTTTAGATTTACCGATCATTGATCTAGAGGGAGACTCTCGCCAGCAGCAGTCCGAACAGTTGAAGCAGCTCCTTGAGCAAGACACGCAAGCCTCTTTTGATTTAGCGCAAGGCCCACTGCTAAGAGTCAAAATTGTGCGGGTGGGTTTGGAGGATGCGATCGCAATTGTCACCCTCCATCACATCATCGCGGACGGCAGCTCCACTCAGATTTTCCTCAGAGAATTGACAGAGTTTTATCAGACATTTTCTCAAGGACAGGAGCTGGAAATTCCCCAGTTGCCCTTACAGTATGTGGACTACGCCCACTGGCAGCGGCAGAACCTTCAGGGTGAATTTTTAGCAACTCAATTAGAGTATTGGCAACAGCAGCTAACGCCTTTACCGGCATCACTGGACCTCCCTTTTGATCGTCCTCGTCCTCCCACGCAAACCTATGCCGGAGAGACCTTTAACTTTAAGCTGTCTTCCCCGACCGACCTTCGAGCGCTAGCTCCATCTGCAGGAACAACGCCTTATATGGTGTTGCTTGCCGTCTTCAAAGTGTTGCTCTATCGCTACACCGGGCAAACGGATATTGCGATCGGTTCCCCCATCGTGAATCGCAACAATGCCGACATTGAAGGATTAATCGGTCTATTTGCCAACACCTTAGTTCTGCGAACAGACCTTGCAGGCAATCCCAGCTTTTCAATGCTACTGCAGCGCGTTAAAGATGTAGCGCTAGATGCCTATGCTCACCCCGATCTTCCCTTAGAAAAACTAGTGGAAGAGCTGCAGCTCCCGAGAGATTTGAGCCACTCGCCGCTTTTTCAGGTCATGTTTGCTCACCAAACGGCTCCTGGACAAGTAACAGTGCCAGGATTAACGATTACACCGGATGCCCTTGCTACTCACACCGCTAAGTTTGACTTAACGCTGACCATCACAGAAACAGAAGCTGAGATCACTGGCGTTCTGGAATACAACACCGATCAATTTGATTTATCCACAATTGAGCGTCTTGCAGGGCATTATCAAACGCTTTTAGAAGCCATCATTAAGGAGCCGGAACAGAGCATTGGCAACTTACCGCTTTTGACGGCTCTAGAGCAGCAGCAATTTATCCAGGGAGCACAAACTCAGCTTCCGCAATGGTCGGGTTTACATCGTTGGTTTGAGCATCAAGTTGAGCAAACACCAGAGTCTATTGCGCTTGAATTTAAATCCCAAACGCTGACCTACGCAGAACTCAATGCTCAAGCCAATCAGCTTGCCCGATACCTACTCGTGAAAGGCATTGCCCCAGAAGATCGAGTCGGTCTACTGCTCAATCGCAGCCCTGAGATGGTGGTGGCTCTGTTGGCCGTTCTCAAAGCAGGAGGAACCTATCTCCCCCTCGATCCGGCCTACCCGATTGAACGATTGCGCTATATGGTCGCTGATGCTCAGGTAAAGGTTTTGATCACTGATGGTGAACCTTTGATTGAGTCAGAGGTTGTGATTAATGGGGCAATTGATAGAGTTGCGATCGCAAAACAAACAACCCAAAACTTAGGGCTGACAACCTTCCCTGAGCAACTGGCCTACGTGATCTATACATCAGGCTCCACAGGGAAGCCCAAGGGAGTCCAAATTACGCATCAGGCCGTCATCAATTTCCTGACAGCCCACGGTCAATCTCCTGGAATCACTGCAGACGATGTGATGTTCGCAGTGACTTCTTTATCGTTTGATATTGCAGTCCTAGAGCTGCTGCTGCCGCTGGTGAACGGAGCTAAAGTTCTGCTCGCTAGTCGTGAAATGGCTCTAGACGGGATTCAGCTAGGGCAGTCTTTGCAGCAGGCCACTTTGATGCAGGCCACACCCGCAACTTGGCGTTTGCTGCTCGCCTCGGGCTGGACAGGGCAGCAGCATCTCAAAATATTGAGCGGTGGCGAAGCGTTGTCGTCAGACTTAGCAGCGCAGCTCATTACCTGCGGGTCTGAGCTATGGAACCTCTATGGCCCCACCGAAACAACGATTTGGTCTACTCAGCAAGCCGTTTTAGCGAAGGAAGCCGTAGGGATTGGCTTTGCGATCGCAAATACGCAGGTTTATATCCTCGACTCTCACCTACAGCAGGTTCCCACTGGAGTGACAGGCGAACTGTATATCGGCGGTTTAGGTCTGGCACGGGGCTATCATCAGCGTCCGGGTTTGAGTGCCGAGCGGTTTATCCCCAATCCGTTTTCAAATAAGCCGGGAGCTAGGCTCTATCGAACTGGCGATCTGGCCTGCGTTCAAAAAGATGGTTCCATCCGGCATTTAGGGCGGATAGATGATCAGGTAAAGGTGCGCGGTTTCAGGATTGAACTGGGTGAAATTGAAACGTGTCTCAATCAGCATCCCCTCATTACTCAAGCGGTGGTCATCTCTGCAGAGGGTGCGGATACGCTAGTTGCTTACGGTCAGCTTCAAGAAGAAACAGAACCCAAGCTAAATGAGCTACAGCAGTGGTTGCGGATATCTCTGCCCGACTATATGATGCCAGCCCAATTCATCTGGGTGAGTGAGTTTCCGTTAACGCCCAACGGTAAGCTAGATCGTCGAGCCTTAGCCTCTACAGAGGGTTCGAATTCTAAACGCAGTCATGCCTTTGTCACGCCTCAAACACCGACAGAAAAGCAGCTCGCGCAAATCTGGATTGAGATTTTAGGGATTGAACAAGCAGGCGTTGATGACAACTTCTTTGAGCTAGGGGGTCACTCGCTACTCGCGACTCAAGTGGTGTCTCGAATTCGCAGTCATTTCTCCGTGGAGCTGCCGCTTCAGTTGCTGTTTAGCTCCCCTACGATAGCAACTCTAGCGACTCATATTGATTTAGCACCGCCGCTGCAGTCTGCTACTCGCCTTGTTCCGATCAGTCGTCAACAGCCGTTGCCCTTATCTTTTGCTCAGGAACGGCTGTGGTTTATGGATCAGCTCACTCCAGGAAACAGTGCCTATAACGAGCCTGCAATAGTGTTGCTTGAAGGCCGTTTAGATATTGCTGCTCTGCAGTCGAGTTTAAATGTAATTGTTGAGCGGCACGAAATTCTGCGGACGACCTTCTGCCTGGAGTCAGAGGTGTCTACTCAGATCTCGGAAATCCAGCACAGATATTTCACTGGCCCCCCTAGCCCCCCAATTCTGGGGGGAAACAAACTAACCTCTGAGACTCTCCCCCCAGAATTGGGGGGCCGGGGGGGCAATGCAGAAGGTCACGCATGCGTTGGTGGTCAACCTGTGCAGTTGATTGCTGAGTCGCTGACGCTCAATATTCCTGTCGTTGATTTACAGGATTTGACCTTAGACGAACAAGAGCTGGTATTGGAGAAACTTGCGATCGCAAACACTCAAACCCCTTTCACTCTCTCCCAAGGCCCCTTACTACGAACCAAGCTCCTAAAACTAGACCCAGAGAAACATGTGCTGCTGTTCACAATGCACCACATCATTGCCGATGGCTGGTCGAAGGGCGTCTTAATTCAAGACCTTTCGCAGCTCTACACCCAAATTGTTTCAAAGCGTGATGTCACTCTGCCCCCGCTCCCCATCCAATATGCAGATTTCGCCTTCTGGCAGCGTCAGCAAGACCTTGAACCACAGCTCACCTACTGGCGACAACAGCTAGGCGGAGACCTGCCAACCCTGGCGTTACCCCTGGATTCTCCCCGGCCTGCCCAGCGAAGCGATCAAGGCGTGACGGTCTCTTTGACGCTATCGCCCCACCTGTCTGAAGCGCTCGTGAAACTGAGTCAACAAGAAGACACGACTCTGTTTATGACCCTGATGGCAGGCTTCAAGATCTTGTTAAGCTGCCATACCCAGCAGCGAGACATCTGGGTGGGCACCGATGTTGCCAACCGCATTCGCAGTGAACTGGAAGGTCTGATTGGTTTCTTTGTGAATTTGTTGGTCTTGCGTACCGATCTCTCTGGTAATCCCAGCTTTAAAGCGCTACTGCAGCGAGTGAAGACCGTGGCGCTGGGTGCTTATGACCATCAAGATATTCCCTTTGCCCAGCTTGTCGATGTCCTACAGCCTGAGCGTCAGGAGGGTCTACTGCCTCTATTTCAGGTCTTGTTTGTACTCCAGAATGCACCGATGCCAGCGATAGAGCTGCCGGACCTGAAGATGACGCCCACCCAGCCCGAGGCTCAGGTAGCCAAATTTGACCTAGCGTTGTTTATTCAAGAGACACCTGAGGGGTTAGTGATCAACTGGAATTACAGCACCGATGTCTTTCAGGACACCACCATCAATCGGCTGGCGCAGCAATATACAGATCTTCTCCAAAAGTTAGTGGAAGCTCCAGAGACTTCGATTGAAGCCATCATTTCTCAGTTCACCGCGCCACCTCCTAAACGCAAGCGCTTTCAGCGGCAGAAAAACCGAGCCGTTTCCCCAACAGAAGTTGTAGGTTTCAGCACCCACCCCACTGGCGTTGGTCTCTATCAGCCCCAACTCCCGGCAGTGAATCTTGCCGCCTGGGCGCAGGAGCAACGACCACAGCTAGAGCAGCAGCTTCAGCAGTCTGGGGCGCTGTTGTTTAGAGGGTTTGATATCCCCGATGCTTCAGCCTTTGAAGATGTGGCAAAGGCCATGTGCCCTGAACTGTTTGGTGAGTATGGCGATCTGCCGCGCACAGAGGTTGGGGGCAAGGTCTATGGTTCTACACCCTATCCCGACGATCGGGCGATCTTGTTTCATAACGAAAGCTCTCACCTCGAACAGTGGCCGATGAAGATCTGGTTCTTTTGTGTTCAGCCTTCGGTATCAGGCGGAGAGACCCCGATTGTTGATTGTCGACAGCTCTATCAAAGGCTGCGTCCAGAGGTGCGCGATCGCTTTGCTCAAAAGAAGCTGATGTATGAGCGTAACTTTGTGCCGGGTCTAGATGTCAGTTGGCAAGACTTCTTTCAGACGGATGATCGCACCGTAGTGGAGTGGCGCTGTCAGAGCAAAGGGGTTGAGTGTATTTGGCTTGAGGATGGTGGGTTGAGAACTCGGCAGGTGAGAGATGCGATCGCAACCCATCCCCAGACCCAAGACCAAGTGTTCTTCAATCAGCTTCAGCTCCATCATTTCTCTTATATCGACCCCGAGACCCAAGCATCTCTGCGCTCTTTACTGGGCGGTGACTGCCTGCCGCGTCAGGTTTATTACGGCGACGGCTCTGAAATTGAACCAGAGGTCTTAGCCGAAGTCAACGCCGCCTATCAGGTCTGCGCCCAGCAGTTCACCTGGCAAAAAGGCGACGTGCTGATGCTGGACAACATGCTGATGGCCCACGGTCGCCAGCCCTACACAGGTACGCGCAAAATTGTCGTCGCCCTGGGACAAATGATCGACTCTCCATCTACTCAGTCAGCAACCTAACCCATGCAGTCTCAAACCCTCAGCGGATTTCAACTATCAACTCAGCAGCGCCAACTTTGGTCACTGCAGACAGAGCAGGCTCACTGCAATCAGATTCTTGTGTCATTGAAGGGAGACCTCGATAGAGGAAAACTTCGTCAAGCCTTGGAGACCGTTGTTAAACGTCACGAAAGCTTGAGGACGATCTTTCGCCAACCGGCCACGCTGACGATGCCTCTCCAAGTGGTGGAACCCCAAGCCCCTGTAAGTTTGCAGCGTGTTGAGGAAAACATCACTCTAGAGCAAGCCATTGCAGACATTCGCCAACAGCCCCACACCTTAGAACAGCTCCCGGTCATTAAAGCCGTTTTAGGAGGGCAAGCCAAAGAATATTGGCTACTTCTGACCGTACCCGCCCTCTGTGCAGACCATCACAGCCTGCATCTCTTAGTCACTGAGTTAGCGCAACATTATGGTGGACAGAGACTCACCGACTCTGAAGAGCTGGTTCAATTTTCTGAATTCGTAACTTGGCAGCAGTCCCTAGAGAATGATGAAGAAGCCAGCGCTGGACAAGATTTTTGGCAACGGCGAGTAGAGCTGCCATCGCTCTCGGCTCCTTTGAGTCGGAGGAATGCACCTTCTGACAATCAAACTGAAGTCCACAAAATTCAGCTATCAAAATCTGTGCAGGAACAGCTTAGTTCCTCGCCGAATTCTGGTGCAATTCTGCTTGCCAGTTGGCTAGTGATGCTGTGGCGGCAGACAGAACAACCCGATTTCACCATCGGAGTCATTCCCCAACATCGCTCTGACCCAGAACTTGAGTCAGGCATCGGAGCCTTTCAGCAACCTCTTCCTTTTCTGGGATGTCTCTCTGAATCGATATCCTTTGCAACCTTAGTTCAACACGTTCAACAAGAATGGGAGCAGCTTGAAGAATGGCAGGACTACTTCCCTGGCGTTGAGCAAAAGCATTCCGTGGGCTTTGAGTATCAGACAATTCCGCTTCTCTCTGCGGGAGATTTAGCGTTTGAGATTGACCGGATCTGGGGAAGTTGTAATATTCCTCTCCATTTAACCTGTACTGCCCAAGGTAATACCTTCAAGGCTGCACTCTATTACAGCTCCAGTTTGCTATCGCAAGAGGCCATCAAGATATTTACAAGTCAGTGGCAGGCAGTACTGACTCATGCGCTAGAGAATCCAGAACAATCACTTGGCAACATTCCTCTCACACTCAAGCAAGAGGAGCTGCCCAGCCCTATAAAAATTGATCCAGGAACCCAACTCCTCGACTGTTTCCATCAGCAATTTGCTCAGCAGGCTTTGCAGAAACCCAACCAAACTGCGGTCGTGTATGAAGAACAGCAGCTTACCTATCAGGCTCTAGAACAACGGGCCAACCAACTGGCCCATGCGCTGCAGCACTGTGGCGCTGGCCCCGATATCCCTGTAGCACTGTATTTAGAACGTTCGGTGGATGCCGTCGTCGCAATTCTAGCCATTCTCAAATCAGGCAGCGCTTATTTGCCCCTTGATCCGGCCTTACCAACAGCAGGACTAGCGTTTAGACTGGAGGATGCAAAAGTCCCCGTCATCATTACCCAAACGGAGCTGCTGCCCAATTTACCGTCTGATTCCCCCCCTATCTTTTGCTTAGAAGCAGAACAAGAACGGCTCCAGCAGTATCCAATCAAACCGCCGCAGAGTCAGGCCACGCCCGAAAATTTGGCCTATCTAATCTATACCTCAGGGTCCACAGGGCAACCCAAGCCTGTTGCAGTGGAACACCGTCAGTTAATGACCTATGTTTACGGCATCATTGAGCGCCTGCAGCTCCCTCCCTCCGCTAGCTATGCCTCTGTCTCTACGCTAGCGGCAGACCTTGGGCATACAATGCTGTTCCCGAGCCTCTGCCAGGGGGGAACGCTGCATCTACTGGCAACAGAGCGCGTCTGCGATAGCCAAGCTTTTGCCGATTACTGTCAACAACAACAGATTGCTTGCTTGAAAATAGTCCCCTCTCATTTACAGGCACTCTTAAAGGGGCCAAGTCCTTCTGGCGTTCTGCCGCAACAGCGACTGATTTTAGGGGGAGAAGTCTGCCGCTGGTCATTGATTGAGAGCATTATGGCGCTGCAACCCCACTGTCAGATTTTCAATCACTATGGCCCTACTGAAACAACGGTAGGGGTGATGACCGAGGCCGTAACGACCGAATCCATTGCAGAAGCCATCAGTGCCACCGTTCCCCTTGGCATTCCCCTTGATGGTGTTCAAGTTTATGTGCTAGATGCTCATCAAAAGCCCGTCCCCATCGGAGTGCCAGGAGAAGTTTATGTCGGAGGGCGAACGGTGGGGCGAGGGTATCTCAATCGCCCTCAGCTCACAACTGAGCGATTTATTACTCTTCCCGTTGGGATAAATAGTGCTGAAGAGCGACTCTATAAAACCGGAGATCGCGCTCGACTGCTGCCCGACGGTTCATATGAATTCTTGGGACGAATCGATCAGCAAGTCAAACTGCATGGTTTTCGGATTGAGTTAGGTGAAATTGAGGCCGTCTTGACCCAGCACGACGCCGTAAAAGAAACGGTGGTCGTGGTCCGTGAAGATCAGCGAGACAATCCGATGCTGGTTGCCTATGTTGTGAGGACCAAAACCGTGACGGATACGGCTGACCTGCGGCAGTATCTGCAGACCCAGCTCCCGGACTATATGATTCCGAGTTTGCTTGTAGTGCTGAAGATCTTGCCCTTGACCACTAACGGTAAGGTGAACCGTCAGGCGCTGCCGATCCCAGAGAAGGTACGGCCAGAGTTAAGTCAGAATTTTGTGGCCCCCAGGACTGAGACTGAGGTTGCGATCGCAACTATCTGGTGCGACATTCTCCAGCTCGAGACCGTCGGCGTCACCGACAACTTCTTTGACCTCGGCGGTCATTCCCTCCTCGCCACTCAAGTGCTGTCCCGCCTGCGGGAAACCTTTCAGATTGAGCTACCTCTAAGACGGCTGTTTGACGCCCATACTGTCGCAGAAATCGCCGACGTCATTGAAGAAGTCTTAATTGCGGAAATTGAAGCTCTCAGCGACGACGAAGCAGAGGAGCAGCTCAATGCCAGCTAATACAGCTCAGCTTTCAGCGGCCAAACGTGCCTTACTCGCAAAGCGACTCCGAGGAGAGAGGAAACCTCGCGCCATCATTCCGCAGCGGCCTTCAAAAACATCAGCACCGCTATCTTTTTCGCAACAGCGGCTCTGGTTTCTGACCCAGCTTGAACCCAATCATCCCTTCTACAACATTCCCACTGCTCTGCGATTAGAGGGAGATCTTGATATTGATGCCTTCCAGCAGGCACTCAATCAGATGGTGGACCGACACGAAATTCTGCGGACGACTTTTGCCACGGTGGACGAACAGCCTCAGCAGATTATTCATCCGCATCTAAATAATGATTTCAAAGGTGTTGCACTCGCCCCCCCGGCCCCCCAACTCTGGGGGGAGAGTACCGCAAGATGGGATTGCTTCCCTATTGAGCAGATCAATTTATCGAAGCTATCTCAAGCAGGCCAAGAACAAGAGATTGAGCGATTAGCCATTCTAGATGGTGCAAAAGCCTTTGATCTCAGTAAAGGACCATTGCTGCGCGTCACGCTGATCGGGCTTTCTGCCGCAGAATCAGTTCTGCTATTTACGCTCCATCACATCATTTCTGATGCCTGGTCAACAGGCATTTTTGTCCGGGAACTGGCGCTTCTCTACACCTCGGCTCTTCAGTCAAAACCTGTGGCTTTGCCTCCCTTACCGATGCAGTACGCCGACTTTGCCCACTGGCAGCGGCACCAAACAAAGCGTCTAGAAACACAGCTCGACTATTGGCGACAGCAGTTTGAAACCCTGCCGCCGGTTCTAGCTCTTGCAACAGATCGGCCTCGTCCCGCTCAGCAAACCTACCAAGGCGATTGCTGCACTATTGAGCTGCCTGAACCGTTGACAGCAGCCCTAGAGCAACTCGCTCAAGAGACAGACTGCACCCTATTTATGGTTTTGCTGGCAAGCTTTCAAGTCTTGCTGCACCGCTACACCCACCAGTCCGATATAACGGTGGGTACTCCCATTGCCAATCGCAACCAGATAGAAATCGAAGGGCTGATCGGCTTTTTTCTCAATACCCTGGCTCTGCGAGCCGATTTATCCGGCAATCCCACCTTCAAAGAATTGCTAGAGCAAGTTCGAGAGCGAACGCTAGGGGCCTACGGTCACCAGGATCTACCCTTCGAAAAACTCATAGACGAGCTGGATGTTCTGCGTAATCTTAGTCACTCGCCACTGTTTCAGGTGATGCTGATTTTACAAAATGTGCCCACCACCTCCTTAACCGTTCCAGGGCTGACCCTCACCCCCCTGCGCTACGACACCCACACCACCAAGTTTGATTTGACCTTGATTTGTATAGAGCAGAATAACGGCCTCACTGCTCTGATGGAGTTCAGCACCGATTTATATAGTTCCGCCACCATCAAGCGGATGTTGGCTCATTGGCATACTTTGCTGGAGGGAATTGTTGAGCATCCTCAAGCAAATCTTAGTGATCTGCCGCTGTTGACACCTTTCGATTTAGAACAGCGTCAGAAGTGGAACCAAACCCAGACCCGCTATCCACTTGATCAGCCGCTTCATGTTTGGATTGAACAGCAGGTTGATCGGACGCCGGATGCGATCGCAACCTCCCTCGCTTCTCTTGAAGAAAACGGAACCCAAAAATCCCTCACTTATAGAGAGTTAGATACTCGCGCCAATCAACTTGCCCACACCCTCAAAGAAAGGGGCATTGGCCCAGATATCCTGGTCGGGGTTTTCCTAGAGCGATCGCTAGATCTAGTGGTTGCGCTGCTCGGCATTCTCAAAGCAGGCGGTGCCTATGTCTCTCTCGACCCAGACTATCCGGCAGAAAGAATCGCCTATATGGTGGCCGATGCTCAGCCCGCGCTTGTCCTGACGCAGGAGACGTTGCGATCTCGTCTACCCGAGAATGTCCCCTGCTTGCCCCTTGAACAGGACCAGATTGCCACACAGCCCCAAACCCACCTCCACAGTTCAGTTCATTCAGCGAACCTAGCCTACGTCATCTACACATCAGGCTCCACCGGCAAGCCCAAGGGAGCCATGAATACCCATGCGGCCATCTGCAATCGATTGCTGTGGATGCAGGAGACCTTTGCTCTAGATGCAACCGATCATGTCTTGCAGAAAACCCCTTTCAGTTTCGATGTGTCGGTATGGGAATTTTTCTGGCCTTTAATGACCGGAGCCAAGTTAGTGGTGGCTAAGCCAGGAGGCCATCGGGATAGCACCTACCTGATCAACTGTATTAAGGCTGAGCAGATCTCTACAATCCACTTTGTTCCGGCGATGCTCTCCGCCTTTTTAGAAACGCCTGATGTTGAACAATGCTCCTGTCTCAAAACCGTGATTGCCAGTGGCGAAGCGCTACCCGTCGCTCTGCAAGAGAAGCTTCAACAGCATCTACCAGCCCAACTTCATAACCTCTATGGCCCTACGGAAGCAGCCATTGACGTTAGCCATTGGCACTGCCAAGCCAGCGATCAACAGCTCAGTATTCCGCTGGGATATCCGATCGCTAATATTCAGCTTCACGTTTTAGATCAGTTTCTCCATCCCGTCCCTATTGGTGTGCCGGGAGAGCTGCATATTGGGGGCATTGGTTTGGCGCGGGGGTACCTCAATCGTCCGGGTCTCACAGCAGAGAAATTCATCCCCGACCCCTATTGCGATCAATCGGGGGCACGGCTGTATAAAACCGGCGACCTAGTGCGTTATCTACCCACAGGGGTGCTGGAGTTTTTGGGCCGTATTGATCATCAAGTCAAGATTCGGGGGTTACGGATAGAGCTAGGCGAGATTGAAGCAACCCTACAGCAGCACCCACAGATTAAAGAAGTTGCGGTCAAGGTCCACACCGCGCCCTCCGGGGCAAAACAGCTTGTGGCCTATGGCGTTTTAGAGCGTGAACTGAAGATAGCGGAACTACAGAAGTGGCTAGCGCCCAAGTTGCCAGACTACATGGTGCCTGGGATTTTTGTGCCTTTGCTACAGCTTCCTCTCTCTCCCAATGGGAAGATCGACCGTCGGGCATTAGTACCGCCTCACTTTGAGTCAGACAAACGTGAGCAGCAGCCTCCTCAGACAACTGCGGAGCAATTGTTAGCTGATATCTGGTCACAGCTCCTGAACGTGTCCTCTATTGGCATTGATGATAATTTTTTTGAGCTGGGTGGAGACTCTATTCTGAGCTTGCAGGTGGTGTCGAGGGCAACCCAAGCTGGCCTGCAGCTCACGCCGAAACAACTATTTCAACATCAGACGATTCGCTCCCTCGCGCAGGTGGCAGGTACGGTTCCCGTGATTAAAGCCGAGCAAGCGGTTGCTGGAAACAGTTCACTTTTGCCGATTCAGCACTGGTTCTTTGAGCAGGCACTCCCAAATCCTGACCATTGGAATCAAGCGGTTCTATTGAAGGTGCCTTCGTCGCTGACGTTTGTTGAACTGCAGCGGTGTGTTGAGCGGTTAGTGCAGCATCATGATGGGTTGCGATCGCAATTCTCTCCGACACAATTTTCCCCGACCCAATCCCACTGGACCCAAACGATTCCAGAGTCCACAAACGAAATCCTCTGCCAGGAGATCAGCCTTACCTCGCTTCCTCCTGAACAGCAGTCCCTCGCCATCACAGAGACAGCCGCTCAAGTACAGTCCAGCCTTAACATCACAGTTGGCCCCCTCCTTCAAATTGCTCTATTCCGCACGGCCCCTCAAGAAGCAGATCGCCTTTTAATCACGATCCATCATCTCGTTGTCGATGGTATCTCTTGGCGCATCTTGCTCGACGACTTTCAAGCCTTACTCAAGCAGCAGAACCTTCCCCCTAAAACCTGCTCCGCTCGACAATGGAATCAACAGCTTAAGGGTTATGATGCCCTTGCTCAAAAGGACTTTTGGCTACAGCAAGGAGTAGAGGCAACTCCATTGCCCATTGATTTTTCCGACGGCAGCAATACCTACGCCACTCGAAGAACGCACGAAATCCAGCTTTCAACTGCAGAGACCACAACGTTATTACAACGAGTCCCCAAAGCTTACTCCGCGACTATTAATGATTTGCTGGTGGCGGCGCTGGTTCGCGCCATCACCCAATGGTCAAAACAGCCAACTCTCCGCATCGACTTTGAGGGGCACGGACGGGCAGACCTAGGGATAGATATTTCCCGGACGGTGGGCTGGTTTACGACGCTCTATCCTGTTCAGTTTGATTTATCAGATGCAGCGGAACTTAGCACTGCGCTAAAGACTATTAAAGAACAACTGCGGCAGGTTCCTGATCAGGGGTTAGGTTATGGGGTCTTGCGCTACCTAGCGAGAGACGCAGAACTCCAATCCCAAGCCCCTGCGCCTATTCGATTCAACTATCTGGGACAGTTTGAGCTAGGAACGGATGCTCTCTTTTCTGTTGCTCCTGAGTCGATGGGGCCATTGAAAGGGTTAGACAATCCCTGCACACACGCACTAACGGTTGATGCTGAAATCACAGCAGGACAACTAACTCTTCGGTTTGGGTATAGTCAAGCCCAGTACCGGGCTGCCACGATTGAAACGATGGCGATGTCTTTTTGTGGAGAGTTGCGATCGCAACTCTCCCACTGCCTTGATCCAAACAACTGCGGCTTTACCCCCTCAGATTTCCCCCTCGCGCCCATCCAGCAGCGGCAGCTAGATCACCTAATCACAGCAAAAGGAAAAATTGCAGATCTGTACCCCCTCTCGCCAGCTCAGCAGGGCATTCTATTCCACACCCTCTACGCTCCTAACAGCGGCCTTTACATCACCCAGTTTTCCTACAAGCTCAAAGGGAATCTGAACGTTAACGCACTCCAACAGGCTTGGCAGGCAGTGATTGATCAGCATCCTGCATTGAGGACAGCCTTTGTCTGGGAAGGATTAGACCAACCGCTGCAATATGTAGAGCCTCAGGTCAGTCTCCCTTGGACCACAATCGACCTAGTTCCTTCTGACGCTTCGAGTCGAGACGATCAAAATCCTCCAATTTTGGGAGATTTAGGCTTCGATATGAGTTCAGCCGAACGGGGCCAACGCAGCAATATTGCATCCCAGCAGCACTCTCTAGAACAGTCTCTAGGAAAAATTCTTTACGACGACCGAGTTGAAGGCTTTGCGCTCGACCAAGCTCCGCTCATGCGTGTGCAGCTTGTCCGCCTGAGCGAAGACACCCACGAATTAATCTGGAGCTTCCACCATCTAATTCTGGATGGCTGGTCACTTCCGTTGGTGCTGCAAACGGTCTTTCAGCATTACGGTGCGTTAGAGAAGAGCCAATCCTTTGCAGCCCTAACCCCATGCCCCTACCGCGATTACATTCACTGGTTATCAAAGCAGGACCAAGACCAAGCCACTCAATTTTGGCGTCAGTACCTCCAGGGCTTTTCAAGTCCCACCTCCCTCGGCGGAAAGACAAACCCCATTCTGGGCAGTCGTGCAGATCGCGAACAGGGTTATACCTGCCTTGAGTACGTTGTCAGTGAAGAGGTCTCAATCACCCTCCAGGAATTCAGCCAGCGGCACCGCCTAACCACCAATACCCTCGCTCAAGGAGCCTGGGGCATCTTACTGAGTCATATCAGCGCTCAGCAAGACGTTGTCTTTGGAGCCACCACTGCAGGTCGCCCCCCTGAACTCGTCGGTGCAGAGCAGATGGTCGGAGTGTTCATCAATACGTTGCCTGTGCGAATACAAATTGAGCCGGAGCTAGAAATCCTTTCTTGGTTAATGGCTCTGCAGCAGCAGCAAATCACGGTTCGCCAGTACGAATACTCTTCTTTAACTCAAGTTCAGCAACTCACTGCCGTTTCCAAGGGAACTTCACTTTTTGAGAGTCTTCTGGTGTTTGAGAATTATCCCGTTGATGCCTCAGCCTTTCAAAATATGCCAGCTTCCGTTAGGTTGCAGGACTTTCGCTCGACCTCTAACAACAGCTACCCGCTTACCGTCCGAGTGCTACCGGGTGCCTCTCTCAAACTAGAAATGATGGTGGATTTAACGAGATTCCAAACCTCACAGATTGAACGTTGGCTACAGCAGTTCGCCACAGTTCTTCGGCAGATGACAGATTCTCAAACGACGGTGGGGCATCTACTCAACAATTTGCAAGTAGAGCAGCAACAGAATCAGAATCAACAGATGCAAACGCTAGAAACCTCTAGCTTAAGTAAGCTCAAGCGAGTTCGACGCAAAGCGGTTGCCCCCGACAATCAGGAGGTGTCGTCATGATTGCAAAACCCTCTCTCAAATTATTAAAGACTCGCCGTCGTCTAGTGCAGGTCTCTAGCGAAGAACTAGTGCAGGAATCGTTTTTCTCTGAAACGCAGTCACTGCCTTTGATTTTCCAGCCTGCTGTGAGTGGGCTGAGCTTAAAGACTTGGGCGGGGCAGAATCGCGATCGCATCTCCCCTCTCCTCAAAACCCACGGCGGCATTTTATTCCGTAATTTCCTGATCAACGGAGCCTCAGACTTCGGAGAGTTCATAGAAGCGATCTCCCAAACCCCAATGACCTACAGCTATCGCTCTACCCCTCGCACCCAAGTAGAAGGGAAAGTCTATACCTCCACGGAATATCCTGCAGATCGGGCTATCCCACTGCATAACGAAATGGCCTATGCGCGCCAGTGGCCGATGACGCTAGCGTTCTACTGTGAACAGCCTGCGACGGAACAAGGCGAAACTCCGATTGCCGATAGTCGGCGCGTTTTAGCTCATATTCCTGCCGAGATTCAAGAGAAGTTTTCAAGGTTAGGCATTCTGTACATTCGCAATTATGGCGGCGGTTTAGATCTCCCTTGGCAAGAAGTCTTTCAAACAGAAAATCATCAGGATGTTGAGGTTTATTGCCAGCAGGCAGCGATTGAGTTCGAGTGGTGGGGGCAAGATCAGCTTCGGACTCGACAGATTTGTGATGAGATCGCAACCCATCCCCACACCCACGAAACCGTCTGGTTTAACCAAGCCCATCTCTTCCACGTCTCAAACCTAGGGGCCGCTCAAGAACAGCTACAAACCAGCCTTAGCCAAAAACAGTGGCCCCGCAACGCCTACTTCGGTGACGGCAGCGAAATCCCTGAAGAGGCTCTAGCGACCATTCGAGCTGCCTACGCCCAAGAAACAATTCTGTTCCCCTGGCAGGCCGGAGACGTTTTGCTGCTAGATAACATGCTCACCGCCCACGGTCGCCGCCCCTTCAAAGGCTCCCGCCGCGTCCTAGCAGGCATGGCCGACCCCTATAGCACTCATCAATTGAAGCCGTCGCCGCAGGAGAGTCCCTAATGTCTCAACAAATCGCAGGCTTTAGACTCTCGCCACAGCAGCAGCATTATCTATCACTGCGCCAAGCAAACCCCCAGTTCCCGCACTGGAGTCATTGTGTCCTGCTTTGCCAAGGTGAACTTAAAACGCAGCAGCTTGTCAAAGCACTCAATGCCCTCGTGGAACGCCACGAAATTCTGCACACCAGCTTTCAATCTTTGGACGGCATGAACGTCCCGCTAATGGTGATCGAAGAAGTCACCCCACTGCCCCTAAAGCATTGGCAAGCGAAGGGCGTCTCCACCGATCGCACAGAACTGCATCAATTTTTAAAGACTTGGCCCTCTGCTCTACCCGATCTCTCTTCAGGAGCCTGTTTGCAAGCCATATTGCTTCCCTACCACGAGCAAGCCTTCTTAGTGTTAGCACTCCCCGCACTGTGTACAGATGCCGCAACTTGGCAACAGCTCAGCCAAGAATTAGCCGATCTCTATGGCTGTGAGCAATTGACTCTAGCCACCGAACCCATGCAGTATGCAGACCTCGCGGAATGGCAAAACGAGTTACTAGAATCAGAAGAGACTGCTGCAGGCCGTCAGTATTGGGAGAGGCAATCCCCGGCTAAGAGTCTTAAATTACCCTTCGCCATCCAGCCATCCAGAGAAGTGGGGTTTACCCCTCAATGCATTTCGCGTACCTTAGCCCCGCATATCGTAGCTAAGGTCACTCAGTTCGTCCAGAATCAAGGAATTTCTACTCGGAGCATCTACCTTGCCACCTTTCAGCTCTTGATCTCGCGGTTAACCGATGCCGCCGACTTCAAACTAGCCCTTATCTTAGATGGGCGGAAGTACGCAGAACTAGAAGAAGTTGCAGGTTTGATTGCCAAAGCGTTACCTGTGCAGATCAATCTCACCGCCGGACAGTCTTTTACTCATGTGCTTAAGGATGTTGAAAGCCGCACTCAAGAACTAAAGCAGTACCAAGAATATTTCAGTCCTGGTGATTCTCTACCTCGCATCAGTTTTGAGTACACGCAATGGCCCACTGAAATCAAGACCTCTGAGCTATCGTTGCAGCCGCTCTTGCAGGCCAGCTACCTCCATCCCTTTGAGCTTCAGCTTCACTGTATTCAGCAGGGTGAGGCTCTGTATCTAGAATGGCATAACGATTTGCAGCAGTTCACAGAGCAAGGCATTGAGCAAATTGCCGTCTTGTTTGAGGCGCTTCTAGACGTTGCGATCGCAACACCTAATCAAGCCGTGGAACATTTGACCTTACCAGGTCTAATCCCGAAGCATTCATCCCAGACATCACCTGCACCTTTTCCAACGGTCCATGACTGGTTTGCATCCCAGGCTGCATTGACCCCCAATCAAACTGCGCTTGTCGATGTTGCCCAGCAGTTGACCTATCAGCAACTCGACGAACGATCGAACCAGCTCGCCCACTATTTGCAAAGTCTTGGGATTGGCCCTGAACATCGGGTGATCGTGTATGGCGATCGCAACGCGGATCTAATCATCGCCATCTTCAGCATCTTAAAAGCAGGAGCGGCCTATGTCCCTGTCGATGCTGGGGTTCCGGCAGTGGCCCTTCAGCAGCGCATTGAGATTGTGGAGCCGACATTGATTCTGACGCTGGAACAGTTTTGCGATGGCCTAAGGCCGGTGGTCGACCATCGCATCCCCCCAAACACACCCGTTTTCTATCTTGATCAAGATATTGCCTCCCTGGCAGAGCAACCCACCACACCTCCAAACACCAGCGCAACAGCAGAGAATCTGGCCTACATCATGTTCACCTCCGGTTCCACGGGGCAACCCAAGGGCGTCGGCGTTGAACATCGCCAGCTCACAAATTACATCCACGGTATTTCTGAACGCATCAACAGTCCCAAGGCCGGACATTGGGGATTAGCTTCTACCTTAGCCGCTGACTTAGGCCATACCATCTTGTTTCCCTGCCTTTGCCACGGTCACAGCCTGCATATTCTGGCCCCCGAACGCTGCTTAGATGCCGTGACCTTTGCCGAAGATATCCAGGACATTGACGTTTTGAAAATTGTCCCTGCTCATCTAAGGAGTCTCTTGGCCGGATCACAGCCCGTTCTCCCCCATCAGCAAATCATTTTAGGCGGCGAAGCTCTGAACTGGCGTCTGGTGGATCAGATTCATGCGCTGTCACCGAACTGCCAGATTCTCAATCACTACGGCCCCACTGAAACCACCGTCGGCGTTCTCACCCACATTGAAGACGATCACCCCCGTGATACTTTGACGATGCCGTTGGGGCGTCCCCTCGCCAACACCCAAGCCTACGTCTTAGATCAAGAACTCCAGCCGCTCCCTCCGGGCATTGCTGGAACGCTTTATATCGGCGGGCAAGGCGTAACCCGAGGCTATTGGCAGCAGCCTCAACTGACCGCCACAGCATTTATCCCTGATCCTTTTAGTGAGCAACCGGGGGCAAGGCTCTACTGCACTGGCGACCGCGCTCGCTACAGCTACGACGGCTCCATCGAATTTTTGGGGCGACAGGATCTGCAGGTCAAGGTTCGGGGCTTTCGGGTGGAGGTCGCTGAGATTGAAGCGGTGCTGCTCAATCATGAACAGATTCAAGAGGCCGCAGTGGTTTTAACCGCCCATGAACAGGGCCATACTCAGTTAGTGGCCTACGTCGTTCCGCAGGTTTGGCCGGGGGCAACCAGTGCAAATCTGAGACTCTATCTACAGAATCAGCTCCCGGAGCAGATGATACCAACGCAGATAGCCGTCGTCAGAACGCTGCCGAAATTGGCGAATGGAAAGTGCGATCGCAACACCCTAGCAACTCAACCCATCGCCTCCGAAACGCAAGAGTTCACAGCTCCCCGTACCAAAGAAGAACAAACCCTCGCGCAGTTGTGGAGCCAGGTCTTAGGGCAAGACTCGATCAGCATTCACGATAACTTCTTTGAGCTTGGCGGAGACTCCATCCTCTGCATACAAATGGTAGGCCGCGCCACCCAACTGGGCCTGAGGTTTACCCCCAAGCAGCTCTTTGAAAATCCCACCATTGCTGAATTAGCAACGGTCGTAGAGACCACCGTTGAGATTACCGCCGAGCAGGGACTTGTGACAGGAGCCGTTCCCTTTACCCCCATTCAGCATTGGTTCTTGGCCCAACAGAACCCCGATCTGCACCATTGGAACCAGGCCACTTTCTTACAGAGTGATCAGCCGTTAGTCATTCAACATCTAGAGACCTCACTCGATACAGTCCTGACGCACCATGATGGGTTACGAGCCAGCTATACGCTGACCAGTGAAGGGTGGCAACAGGAGATCAGAGCAGCGTCTCTTAAGCCAATTTTGTCGGTGGTGGAACTCCCTGACTTACCCCCAGAAGAGCACGGCCCCACCTTGAGCGATCAGGCCAGCAAAATCCAGGCTAGTCTTGACATCACCAAAGGGCCATTAATTCGAGCGGTCCTGTTCAAGCTTGGCCCTCAATACCCAGAGTATTTGCTTTTGGTTTGCCATCACCTGATTATTGATGGGGTCTCTTGGCGCATTTTTCTAGAGGATTTACTCCGCCTCTATCAACAGCTTCAGCAAGGGCAGCCGATTAGTCTGCCGCCAAAAACCACGTCATTCCAGACCTGGGCCACTCGCCTTCAGGACTATGCACAATCTTCAGCGCTACGGCAGGAACTCGGTTATTGGCTAAACCCACTCCCTTCTCCTCCACTATCTCAGGATTTTGACCAGGTAGATACCGATTTATCTCATCAATGCACCCAAGCGTGTTCTCTCTCAGCAGAATTGACCCAAGCCCTACTCAATAAGGCACCGGCAACCTATCAAACTCAGATTAACGACTTACTCCTAACGGCGCTGGTGCTGACCCTTGGGCAATGGACGGGCCACTCTCACCTCCGCCTAGATTTAGAAGGACATGGTCGTCAAGATATATTCTCTGATTTGGATGTCTCTCGAACGATAGGTTGGTTCACGACGCTTTACCCAATCACCTTCAGTCTCAATACACCTGATGATTTAGGAGCCTCCATCCAAGAGGTAAGAACAACGCTCAGGCAATTGCCACAGCAGGGACTGGGGTTTGGGCTGCTGCGCTATCTCTGTGCAGATGCCCAAATCCATCGGCAGTTTCAAGCTCTGCCCCCTGCACAAGTTCGATTCAACTATCTCGGACAAACGGATCCTCTTCTCTCTGAAACCGATACATTGGCAGCCGCTCCCTTCCTCCCTGGGCGAGGTCATGCGTCGTCGAGTCGGCGCATGTATCTCCTTGATATCAGCGGCATTGTTCAATCGGGTCAGCTCATGTTGCAATGGCGCTACAGCGACCGGCTTTATTGTAGTCATACCGTTGAGAGGCTAGCTCAAAATTATCTTCAGCAATTGGAAACGTTAATTGTGCATTGCCAGTCGCCTGAGGCAACTCTCGATCTGCTAACGCCTCAGTTGTCCTAATTCGCCTATCAAATCAGATGATTTTGCACATTTTGATCACCTATTGATGTACACCAAGGAACGTTTCATGTATTCAGAGGAAGCCAACGAGACTCAACGCTATAAGGTTGTCATTAACCATGAAGAACAATATTCAATTTGGCCCGAAGAGCGAGAAAACGCTCTGGGCTGGAAAGATGCAGGCTTCAGCGGCAATAAACAAGCCTGTCTCGACCATATCGAAAAAACCTGGACCGATATGCGCCCTTTGAGCCTGCGGAAAAAAATGAAAGCTCAGACCTCTGAGCGATCTATTCAGTAGTGTAATTTCAGTCTACAAATACTTAAGTGCAACGTTAGCCGCAACAATGATCACAATTCCAAGTAATGCTTTCCAGCCTAATCCATCGAATCTCTGTGCCAGGGCATCGACTTTATCAGAGAGGGATTTGAGTTCTTCTCGAACGTCTTTAAATTCCGCCTGTGTTTCAGCTCGGAATGCTTTGAGGTCAACTTTTACCTCATCAATGGCTTTCTCGTTATGGCGAACGTTCTCTCTAATTGCACCAAACTCTTCTTGACTGACAGTCGCTTGAGGCATGTGTAGCTGCTCCGTTAATCAACACCGCTTGCAAAGTACCGTGGTATGGCCTTTTTATCTTAGCCTGCACAAACAGCAAAAACTCAACGATAAAGACATCCGATTCTATGTAGGCATCTCCCAAAAACCCCATGACAACCATGATTAAAGCAGAACCGAAGAAGCTGCAGCCCTGGTTTCCTGAAATGCTCCGCCCAGGAGTTGCTCATCTCTTTTGCTTCCCCTATGCCGGGGGAAGTTCTGCAATGTATCGATCCTGGCAGACTCATTTATCACCTCAAATCCAGCTTTGTCCTGTTGAACTGCCGGGGCGAGGACAGCGGTTTAATGAAAGTCCGTTCCAAACTCTACCGTCCCTCATTGCAGACCTAGGCGCAGCACTTTTGCCCCACTTAAATCGGCCTTTTGCTTTCTTTGGGCACAGTATGGGGGCTTTGATTAGTTTTGAGTTAGCGCGGTGGTTGCGATCGCATCAGTCCCCTCTACCGCAACACCTCTTCGTCTCAGGTCGCTCTGCCCCCAGCCTGCCGCCAACGGCTCCCGCCATTCACACTGTATCTGACGAACAATTTATTGCTGAACTTCGTCATTATGCAGGGACGCCAGAAGCAATACTACAGCATCCAGAACTCATGCAGATTCTATTGCCTACGCTTCGAGCAGACTTTAAGCTACTAGAAACATACGAGTACCACCCTCAAGCTCCTCTTCCCTTTCCCATTACTGCACTAGGCAGCTTCGCCGATTCGGTTGCACCTCCTGCAACGCTGGAGGATTGGCAGATTGAAACCAGCGAACAATTCAACCTCCGCATGTTTCCTGGCGACCACTTTTTCCTACAGGGAGCTGAACCACCGCTTGCTGAACTTTGTGCCCAAGCCCTGTGCCCCGAGGGTCTGAAACATTAGCATGTTGCCTTTGTCCTTCTTACCCATCCCTCTCAAAGCCATCGGATTGTTGACCATTGGCTTAAGTCCTCTTATCTTTAGCTGTGGTCAACTCAAAGAGCCGCCCACTAAGGCCCAAGAGGTCAAAGCTCCTACAGCAGTTGTAGCGCGGGGCAAGATTATTCCTCAGTGGGATGTGATTAAGCTCTCTGTTCCCAATGCTGAAGACAGCCGCGTTAACCGGATTATGGTGAAAGAAGGAGATCGCGTCCAGGCCAATCAGGTGATTGCTATCCTGCAGGGGGCTGACCGTCGTTTAGCAGACCTCAAGGCTGCTCGCGCCAACGTCTCACTTCTGCAGGCCCGATTAAAGAAAGCAAAGCAGACAGATGCAAAACCGGGGGCGATCTCAGCTCAGCAGGCCGTTATTGAACGACTTAACGTGCAGCTTCCGGCAGAGCGCAAACAGCTACAGGCAGAGCTTGCCAGTGCCCAATCAACGCTTCAAGAAGCCTCTTTAGCCTACGGGCGACGCCAGATGCTTTTGCAAGAAGGAGCCATTAACAAAGCAGAGCTGGAAGCAGCCCGACAGGATTTTGAAACGGCTCAGGCGACCGTGGCCGCTCGACAGGCTGCCCTAGAGAAAATCGACACGACGCTCAATGCTCAAATCAGAGAAGAAAAGGCTCGACTCGCCGATCTGCAGCAGGTGCGCCCCGTCGATGTTTCCATTGCCCAAGCTGAACTACAGCAGGCTTTGATTGAGGTGGAACAGCGCCAAGCGGATCTAGAAGACACTCAGGTCAGAGCGCCCATCGGGGGCCAGATTCTGCGGATTAATACGAAGGTTGGTGAGCAGGTCAACACGCAGCTCGGGATTGTTGAGTTGGGTCGCACCCAGCAAATGTACGTGCAGGCCGAGGTCTATGAGACGGATTTAGCCAAGGTGAGCGAAGGTCAACAGGCCACGATGATTAGTGAATATGGTGGCTTTGCGGGTGAGATTCAAGGGCAGATAGAAACGGTTGCTCTCCAGATTGGCCAGCCCACCATTGCGGCAGATGAGACTAATCCCACCACTGATGATAATGCCAGGGTTGTCAACGTCAGCATTCGTATTGATCCTGACGATAATGAGAAGGTCTCTGGCCTAACGAATATGCAAGTTCGCGTCACGATTGCTTTAGCGTCAGATCGCCCATGAAGCCGAAGCGGCGCTTTTCCCTGCCATTCAAGCTAGCATCCTCTAGAGTCAATCTAGCCTGGGCGCAGTTGACCCACCAAAAAGTCAAGCTGGTGATTGCGATCACGGGGGTTGGCTTTGCCAATATTCTCATGTTCACTCAACTGGGTTTGAGGGCGGTCCTCTTTGACGGGATTACGCTGATCCACGAACAGCTAGAGGGTGAGCTGTTTATGATTTCGACCTATACTCGCGCCCTAGGACGTTCCACCTTCCCGCGTGTTTACCTGTATCAAGCGAATGCAGTTGCTGGGGTTCGCTCAGCCAGACCGCTATATATCGCTGAGGCCAACTGGGTCAGTCCAGAGAAAATCGGCAAATCAACAACTGACCCAGCCGACGACTCTATTTTCCCTGATGAGGTCAAAATACTGGCCTTTAATCCAGCACAGCCAGTCTTTAAATTACCGGGAGTGAATCAACAGCTCAATCGTCTAAGCGAACCGGATACCGTTCTTTTTGATCGGTTATCGCAGCCCTCCCTCGGACCGATTTCAGAACGACTGGCCCAGCAGGATCAGGTCCGCACGGTCATGGATCAGCGTCGAGTCTCAGTGATCGGTGACTTTCAGCTTGGCAGCACCTTGTTCACCAAGGGGCACGTGATCATGAGTGACTGGAACTATGCCCAGCGCTACGGTCAAGATCGCCTCCGTGACGTGAGCTTAGGGTTGCTGGTACTTGCGCCTGGTTCTGACCCAATCCAGGTGCAGCGACAGTTGCAGGCGAATTTGCCTGCATCGGTTTCAGTGTTTACCCGCGAAGAGCTAATCATAAAGGAGAAGACCTACTGGGAGTCTGACCCTAGCGGCATTGTCCTTAATTTCGGGGCGTTGATGGGGTTCATTGTCGGGGTGATTGTTGTATACCAAGTTTTATACACCGATGTTGCCGAACATCTGCCCGAATATGCCACGCTCAAAGCGATGGGCTATGCTGATCGCGCCTTGTTGATGGTGGTTCTGCAGGAAGCAATGCTGCTGGCAGTTCTAGGCTTCATTCCTGGCACAGCCGCTTCGGTGGGCGTCTATAGTTTGCTCAGCTACCTGACAAAGATTCCGCTGGTGCTGCGCCCTGATGTGATGCTGCAGGTTTTCTTGTTGACCTTTCTAATGTGCAGCTCGGCAGGTGCGATCGCAGTTCGCAAACTCAAAAAAGCTGATCCTGCCGATATTTTCTAACCCCAATGCACGAACTCCGTCCCTTTCATATCGCTTTCCCTGTCCACGATCTTAAGACCGCCCGAGATTTTTATGGCGGCCTCCTAAACTGCCCCGAAGGCCGTAGTGCCAAAAACTGGGTTGATTTCAATCTCTACGGCCACCAAATTGTGGCTCATTTAAGTCCCAAGGCTGAGGCTCACTCGAACCCCGTCGATGGCCACGCTGTCCCGGTTCCTCACTTTGGGGTGGTACTGACGCTAGAGGACTGGAAACAATTACGAGATCGCCTCCTTCAGGCCGGAGTGCAGTTTGAAATCGAACCCTACATTCGTTTTGAAGGGCAGCCAGGGGAACAGGCCACGATGTTTTTCCGCGATCCTTCCGGCAATGCCCTTGAGTTCAAAGCCTTTAGAGATATGGCCCAACTCTTTGCGACTGAAAAATCTCACTCATGATCAGGAGAACTATATATGTCGGTTGTTTGCGCTGCGATTAAGAATGGAGAGGTTGCGATCGCATGTGATACCCAAATCAGTTTTGGCTCCACCATCGCTACATCAACCCACATCGCCAATGCCAACAAACTGCACAAAGTTAACGACAGCATCATCGGCATTGTCGGCTGGAATACCCTCTCTGACATGGTGGATCACCTCATTCTCAAGCATCCCGACCGGTTTCAACTCTCAAATCGCATGGAGATTTACTCAACCCTGCTCGAACTCCATTCGATCATGAAAAAAGACTACTTCCTCAACACCAAGACCAGTGATAATAAGCAGCCCGTCGAATCCAGCCAGTTCAACGCCATCATCGTGAATCCTCACGGTCTCTTTGAAATCAGCAAGCTCAGAGAAGTCAACGAGTATCGGCAGTACTGGAGCGTCGGCAGTGGCCGCCAATATGCCCTTGGGGCCATGCATGCAGCCTATGCACAAAACGCCTCAGCTTCGCAGATTGTGACCGCAGGCATCGCAGCAGGTTGCGAGTTTGATCAAGGCTGCTCACTGCCTATTTGTATAGAAGTTCTCTATATGCATGATCATTAGTATGCCGACTTAGGCAGTAGTGACACACATACTCTCATCGACATGATCCTCAAATACTCTCGGCAGAAGAATCCTAGAACGCCAGGAGTCTTCCATTATAAAAAAAGCATTAATGTCTTATAGAAAACGATTGTCAATAACTTTTTCCTGTACACTGTTCAAAGATTCTTAGATTTTTACGGGCAAAGCCCTAACTGATAAATAGCTGAATTTGCGGTTTTCCCGTTCATCGGTGCCCAGCAAGCTTGGATTGATACAGTAAATCGCTCTGACATGGATATCTCTATGAACCCTACATTCTCCCTTGCCATTGGCTTAGCCATTTCTGCCACAGCCCTTGCGGCTCCTGCGGCTCGCGCAGCTTCTCTCTCCTTTAGTATTGATAACGTCACGGGCGATCTATCCGGCGAGAGTTTCTCTGGTTCCTTCGATTTTGACGACTCTGGACTCACCGGCTCGGGAGATGAATTTGCACCCGTATCCAATCTGTCCTTCGACTTCCTCGGCACAAATTTTTCTGAAGCCAATGCAGTCGCGGGTCCAGAAGCGGTTTTCTCTGACAACCAGCTCCTCGGGCTAAATTATGCCGCAGAAACAACAGGTCCGACCGATTTCACCTTCCTGTCCTTTGCGCCAGCTCCCTCCAGTGGAGAGCTGTCCCTATTTACCTATGACACAACGACCGTCAGCGATGGTTCCGTGACTCAGCTTGAAGGAACAGGAGAGATCAGCTATACCTCTGTCCCTGAACCCAGCACAGTTCTAGGTTCTGCTGCAATTTTAGGTTTGATGTTTCTGGTCCGCAGGCAAAGGCAAAAGTACGCTGCCTAACGCACTCTTTCAGATGTTTGCAAGGCATTCATGAAAGTCACAATTTTAGCCACTGGAACACGAGGGGATGTGCAGCCCTACGTTGCTCTGGGACTAGGCTTAAAAGCTGCCGGTCATCAGGTCCGAGTTGCCAGCAGTAAGACGTTCTCTGAATTTGTGGGTGCCCATGCTCTGGAGTTCCACCCTCTAGAGGTAGATGTTAAGCAGGTGCTGGGCAGCGAAGTTGGCGCAGACATTATGAAAAAAGGGTCAAACCCCGTTCAGTTTATCCGCCTCTACGGGAAACTGATGCGACCCTTTATTGAGCAGCAGCTTCATGACTCATGGCAAGCCTGTCAGGGGGCAGACGCCTTGATTTATTCGCCTCTCAGCTTTGGCGGCGCTTCATTTGGCGAAAAGCTACAAATTCCTCACTTCCTCGCCAAAATTCAGCCGGTTGGCATCACACGCGAGTTCCCTAGCCCCGTCATCCCGCCTGGCATCAAGCTCGGAGGGATGTACAACTTATTGACGTATAAAGTTGTCAAGCAGATTTCAAGACAAACGCTGACTCCTCCGGTTAAAGATTGGCTGCAGGCAAATCTACAAATTTCACCCGCTCGCTCATGGCGTCAGTTGCAGTATCAAAAAGCTCAGTTGTTTGGCTTCAGTGATGCCGTTGTCCCCAAACCCCATGACTGGCCCGACTCCTGGTATGTGACTGGGTACTGGGTTTTAGAGCAGTCGAACTGGCAACCTCCTGCAGAGCTGATAGAGTTTCTTGCCGCAGGACCACCGCCTGTTTACATCGGCTTTGGCAGCATGAAAAGCCAAAGCCCCGCAGCACTGACCCAGTTGGCAATCAAAGCACTATCTTTATCAAACCAACGCGGCATTTTGCTCACAGGTTGGGGTAGCTTGCGTCAAACAGACCTACCGAAAGATGTATACATAGTTGATTCGGTTTCCCATGATTGGTTATTCCCACAGATGGCCGCAGTTGTTCATCACGGCGGCTCAGGGACAACGGCAGCGAGCTTAAGGGCAGGCGTGCCAACGATTATCACCCCATTTGTTGCCGATCAGCCTTTTTGGGGCGATCGCATCCAAAAGCTCGGCATTGGCCCTGCTCCAATCCGACAGAATAAACTAACGGCTGACGCCCTATCTAAATCTATTTCTGCAGCGATTAACCATCAACCATTTAAAGAACGAGCCGTTCGCCTTAGTCAAAGAATTAAAGCTGAGAATGGCGTAGCCCAGGCCGTCGATATATTCAATCAACTTATCAAAGACTGAATGTTGGTATTGGCACATAGAAAGCCAATGAAATCAACATAAATTACGATCAAGAAAAAGCTTTGATTAAGCCACCGGATCAGATGCCCGTATTCTGAAATTCATGCTCGCAGTAAGATGCAATTTATTTGTCGGGTGTTATTCCATAAGCAGAAGCTATCTTTTTGATGAAAATAATAGGCAGCGCCTGTATTACTAAGAAATTTTTCAACTAAATAATAAAATCTTCTGATAATAGGCCGACCTCTATATCTTCTGCAGTCCTTTATTCAAAGTATTTTTGGGGAAAACGTGATCTAGGCTACCTGAATTTAAATGAGAATACTATTCAATAGTCTGGTATAAGAATATACAGGTGCAAATTAAAAACCGTGCCAATCGCTAAGCTAAATCTTTGTGGATTTACTCAATAGTAAGAGGCCTCATTGAGTGAGTTTTCCTATAAAGAATGGTTAGTGCTAGTCATCTGAATTGGACGCTAACTTCTCTTAAAGATAAACATTCACTAGAGATATTTATTTGCTTGGAGATGCTCCCTCTTCTAAAGGAATTACTCTAGTCTCTGCTATTAATTTCTGGATTTTCGCTTTAGGTAAGCATGGAATATCTGCATTTCAAGAGGCAGAATTTCTGATGCTCATTAATATTTTCTCTGTTTTTTTGTTCAATTCTCCAATTGGAAATAGTTTGAGGTCAAAATCATAAGATGCATTCAACTACTTTGCTTCAATCGTGCGATCGCAACGATCTGCAACGCCCAGCCCTCAAACAGACGCTGGTTATCGTAGACTCCAACGTTGATCAGCTTCAGATGCTGTTAGACGACGTAAGCCCCCATTCTCACGTTGTTGTTCTCAGGCCAGACCAAGACGGTATCTCACAAATTTCTGCAGCCCTAGAACATTACGACCGCCCCATTGACTTGCACCTTGTTTCCCACGGCTCAGCCGGGCGTCTTCAGCTCGGGAACACCGAGCTTAGTTTCGAGACTCTTGAGCAACATCTTGAGCAGATAAAAAGCTGGTCGCAAGTGCTCAAGGGAGCTGACCTGCACATATATGGCTGTCAAGTTGCAAAGGGAGCCACGGGCCATCTGTTTCTACAGCAGTTGCATCAACTCACTGGGGCGAATATCTCAGCCTCTAGTCAAAGTATTGGTCGGACTAACTTAGAAGCTCATTGGGAGTTAGACGTTCAAGTAGGAACGCCTCAAGCTGCATTCATCTTCTCCCAGGAACTGCAGCAAAATTACACAGGTCATTTTGTGATTACCGTTAGCGTCAATACAACTGACCTTGTTGAGAGTGAAGAAACACCCTTTGTCATCACCTTTACCTCTGACGACCCTATCGATCCAACGGATCCGCCCATTATTCGATTTACAAGTTCTGAAGGAGTCGCTGGTCTAACGCGCTTCAGTCTTTTAGGTAATGTACCGAGTGGTGTCACGATTAACCCCGCCAGCATCTTCGGCTCAGAATTTGAGTTCGTAGAATTCGGCGTCACCGGAAGTGGAGCCAATATCACCATTCCCACAGCGAATGTGGATGATAACGAAGGACGAGCAGAAGCATTCCCTCAAGATGTTGAAGGCGAAAATGAGACCCTCTCATTCTCATTTGAGATTATCGACGGAGGAGCAAACGACGCCACCCTGGCACCAGGTTCTGACAGTGTGACAGTCACCTTCTTTGAAGAGCCTGTGCCTGTTAATACTCCCCCCGATGCTGTAAATGACACGGCCACAACAGACGCCGGTGCCGCAGTGGGGATCAACGTGCTCGCCAACGACACCGATGCGGATGCCGGCGATGTCCTTTCCGTCAATGCAGTCGGTGATGCCACCAGCGGTACAACGGCTCTCAACGATGATGGCACCGTTACCTACACGCCAGACGATGGCTTTGTTGGTGATGATAGCTTCACCTATGACGTTACCGATGGTAATGGTGGCACAGATACCGCCACAGTGAACGTCACCGTCAACGAAGTAGTTGTTCCCAACGTCGATCCTGATGCAGTTAATGATTCTGCCACCATTGACGCTGGCGGAGTTGCAACTATTAATGTGCTCGCAAATGACACCGATTCAGATGGCGGAACGGTTGTTGTTGATGCCGTCGGTGATGCCGCTAACGGTACAACAGCCATCACGGTTAATGGCAATGTCACCTACACGCCCAATGACGGCTTTGTTGGCGATGATAGCTTTACCTATGACATCAGTGATGGACAAGGTGGTACTGATACTGCCACAGTCACCGTTACTGTCAATGAAGTAATTGTTCCCAACGTCGACCCTGACGCGGTGAACGATACTGCCACCACTGACGCCGGTGTTGCAGCAACTATTAACGTACTCGCCAATGACACCGATTCAGATGGCGGCACGGTTGTTGTTGATGCCGTCGGTGATGCCACCAGCGGTACAACGGCTCTCAACGATGACGGTACTGTAACCTACACGCCCGATGATGGTTTTGTTGGTGACGACAGCTTTACCTATGACGTTAGCGATGGCCAAGGTGGTACTGATACCGCCACGGTGAACGTCACGGTCAATGAAGTAATTGTTCCTAACATTGATCCTGACGCGGTGAACGATACCGCCACGACGAATGCTGGTGAAGCGGCAACTATTAACGTCCTCGCCAATGACACCGACTCCGATGGTGGCACCGTTGTTGTCGATGCCGTCGGTGATCCCACTAGTGGCACAACGGCTCTCAATGATGACGGTACCGTAACCTACACGCCCGATGATGGTTTTGTTGGTGACGACAGCTTTACCTATGACGTTAGCGATGGCCAAGGTGGTACCGATACCGCCACGGTCAACGTCACGGTCAATGAAGTGGTTGTTCCCAACGTTGATCCTGACGCGGTGAACGATACTGCCACTACTGACGCCGGTGTTGCAGCGACCATCAATGTGCTTGCTAATGACACCGACTCCGATGGTGGCACCGTTGTTGTCGATGCCGTCGGTGATGCCACCAGCGGTACAACGGCTCTCAACGACGACGGCACCGTTACTTACACGCCCAATGACGGATTTGTTGGTGACGATAGCTTTACCTATGACGTTAGCGATGGTCAAGGTGGTACCGATACCGCCACGGTCAACGTCACGGTCAATGAAGTGGTTGTTCCCAACATTCCTCCTGACGCGGTCGATGATTCAGCCACCACTGATGCGGGTGTTGCAGCAATCATCGATGTTCTTGCCAATGACACCGACTCTGATGGCGGCGCGGTTGTTGTTGATGCTGTCGGTGACGCCACTAGTGGCATAGCGGCCCTCAACGATGACGGCACTGTGACCTACACGCCTAATGACGGCTTTGTTGGTGATGATAGCTTCACCTATGACGTTAGTGATGGCCAAGGTGGCACTGATACCGCCACAGTCAATGTCACCGTCAGTGATGTGATTGCCCCCAACGGCAACCCTGATGCGGTTGATGATTCAGTTACGACTGATGCGGGTGTTGCAGCAATCGTCAATGTTCTTGCCAATGACACCGATCCTGACGGAGATCCGATTACGGTTGATGCCGTCGGTGATGCCACTAGCGGCACAACCGCTCTCAATGACGATGGCACTGTGACCTACACGCCCAATGATGGCTTTGTCGGTGATGATAGCTTCACCTACGATGTCAGCGATGGTAATGGCGGGACAGATACGGCGGTGGTTTCAGTCAGTGTTCTTGACGATGGCGGAGCTGCACCTGACATTGTAGGAACAGGGGGTAGAGATTTCCTTAGAGGAACTGATGGAGACGATACGATCAAAGGCCTAGGAAGCAAAGACCTGATCATCGCTAAGGGAGGCAGCGATCAGATTCATGGTGGAGCTGGTAGCGACCGAGTCTTCGGTGGCTCAGGCAATGATCTGATTTATGGCAATCGTGGCCGAGATGTATTGCTGGGACAAAACGGGAACGATCGCATCTCTGGCGGAGAAAATAATGACACTCTAATCGGAGGTAAAGGCAACGATGTTCTCAGTGGCGATGCCAATCGTGATGTCATTATCGGAGGACGTGGCAATGATGTGCTGATGGGTGTGACCGGCGACGATATTCTCATCGGTGGTCGAGGCCAAGATACCTTTGTCTTTGGCAACGGCGACGGCACAGACACTGTCTTTGACTTCACCACTGGCACCGACTTTATTGGCCTAGTTGACGGAGAATTAGCCTTCTCTGATCTCGATATTTCTCAAAATGGGTTTATCACAACGCTAGGCGTCACAGAAACAGGTGAAACTCTCGCCCGCTTGATTGGAGTTGATGCTGAGAATCTGACGGCAGATCAGTTTGTTACTGTGCCTGATGTCTCAGACGTTGCTACCTTGCCCGACGACTTCTCCGTCATTTAGCTATCTAGCTGTGAAGCCGTCTTGCTTTAGGTAGTAGTAGAACTCTTCTACTGCCTAGAAAACAAAGCAGAGATAGATATCTATCTCTGCTTTGCCAGAACTAATCAGAGATTTGATTTAAGTTGCTAACTGCCTATCTTCATTACATATCAGACCATTGCCGCATCAGGTTTGACATTGATTTCGCAATCCAGTCAAATTCTTGAGACTTGCCACTGGTTTTAAAGATAGAGCGACGAGCGCGATCGAGATCATAGAGAATTTCTCTCTGGGCCGGATCGCGGAATAGACTCTGAACCCATCCCACAGCGACAAGTCGAACGCCCGTTTTCACTTCAGCAACTCTATGTAGAGTCGAAGATGGATAAACAATCACCGAGCCAGCCTCAAGCTTAATGGCACGATCTTGCTCAGCCTCTTGAATGATCAGTTCTCCGCCCTCATAGCCTTTGGGTGAGTTAAGGAAAATAGTAAAGGAAAGATCAGAGCGTAAATGGTTCCCCATCAGCGCGTTATCAACGTGTGCCCCGTAAGACATACCTGCTTCGTAGCGGCTGATGAGCATGGAATGCACGGTCTTGGGTCGCGCTGCAGACTGAAATTTTTGATGCTTGATCAAAGCTTGCTTCAGCTTCTCTTTAATCTCATTACCGTAGCTGACCTTACTCCCCAGTTGCGTGTTCTCTTTTACTCTCTTGGCAGCCCATCCAGCCGTCAGCTTTCCATCGATAAAATCCTCTGGATCTAAGCGGTTAACAATTGAGGTAACTTCCTCCGGTGGTAGCAGGTTAGTAAGAGTAAATATCATCAGTGCAAACAATCCTCATTCATAAATCAACGCAAGTTCGGAACTAATACCCGTCATCCCCTGCGATATGTAGTCATTGACCTTACAGCTATCGGTTCACAGAGAGCCATAATCTATAAGGATATTTTATCAATAAAGTGCAAATGGAATTGAATTTGCTTTCATTAATGCCGCTGCCCCACTAGTCCTAGCACCAATCCTCTTCTCAAATAGACTTCTGTTTCTAGAGTGCAGGCACCGAGAACACTGGCGATAGAGCTCTAGATTTATTGGCTAGAATGCTTTGTATACAACAGATGTATCAATGAATTGCTGACTGCCTCTGAATCAACTCTTCCAAGTCAAAAGGCATCAATAGCTCGACAGAGTCATCCTGCTTTTTATATTGCTAGAAGAAAAATAAAAAATTATTGAAATCAATTGTCAATAAGGCGCGATCGACTGTACGATTCTCGTGGGGAAAAGAATTTAGCCTCAAATGTAAATTTATCGAGCATTGAAGCGATGACGATTAATGGAACTGTATTAGACGACATCCTCAACGGTACTGAGGGCAACGATCTCATCAATGGTCTTGGTGGGAATGATATTTTGGCTGGCAATGAGGGGGATGACACGCTTGTTGGTGGAAATGGTGATGACATCCTTAATGGCGGCAGAGGCGATGACCGAATTCGTGGCGGCAGAGGGAACGACATTGTTGAAGGAGGACGTGGTCAAGATACAATCACGACCGGAGCAGGTGATGATGTGATTTTTGGCGGCAGGCGTTCTTCTGGGTCTGGTGGCAGTGATCGCCCTGGAGATACGATTAATGCAGGCGCTGGCGACGACGTTGTCACTGGTGGTGGTAGAAATGATTTCATCCAGGGTGGAAGTGGCAACGATACCATTGAAGGCTCTCGTGGAAATGACACCTTGAGAGGTGGTAGTGGCGATGATGTGATCGCGATTGACAGTATAGAGCTAGGCGGTGAAGGCGGCGAAGGCGGCGAAGGCGGTGAAGGCGGTGAAGGCGGTGAAGGCGGTGAAGGCGGCGAAGGCGGTGAAGGCGGCGAAGGCGGCGAAGCTGGTCCGGTAGTTGGAATCACCGCCGATATTGCCGAGGTTACGGAAGGTGAAGAAGTCACTTTTACTTTCAATGTTGAAGGCGATATTCCCCCAGAAGGTCTCCCCATTGCTATTGGAAGTTCTAATATTGCTCAGGATACATTGGACTTTGATCCGGCAATTCTCTCCGAAACTCCGGAAGGCTTCGCTGGACCACCTGGCTTCTCTTCTAGCAACATCGAACTGACTCTAACAGAGCCTGGCGCTAGCCTCACTCTCAGGCTGTTAGAAGATGGAATTGACGAGGGTACTGAAACCATAGATTTCTTTATTGAGGATGGTGAGCTTTACGACGTCGATCCGGCAAACAGTACCGTTGAACTGTCAGTTTCGGATAGCGAAGGCGGCGAAGCTGGTGAAGGCGGTGAAGCTGGTGAAGGCGGTGAAGCTGGTGAAGGCGGTGAAGCTGGTGAAGGCGGTGAAGCTGGCGAAGGCGGTGAAGCTGGTGAAGGCGGTCCCGTTAGTACTGAAGGTGGTGAGGCCTTTGGTGGTCGCGGCGACGATACTCTTTTGGGAAGTACCCGAGACGATCTCTTAGACGGTGGTCGCGGTGATGATGTTATTGCTGGCGCTGGAGGTAATGACACTATCAGAGGTGGTAGTGGTGATGATCTCTTACTCGCTGGTGAGCTAGATCTCTTCGGTGGCTTTGGCGGCGAAGGCGGTGAAGGTGGTGAAGGTGGTGAAGGTGGTGAAGGTGGCGAAGGCGTCATTCTTGAAGGCGGCAATGGAAATGACATCGCAGCCGGTGCTGAAGGTGATGATCAGATTTCTGGCGGCAATGGTGACGACTCCCTCCAAGGTAATGCTGGCAATGACAGTATTACTGGCGGTAACGGCGACGATGTTGTCCTAGCCGGTGCTGGTGATGATGTCATTCAAACTGGAAATGGTGCCGATATCGTTAATGGTTCTGACGGCCTAGACGTTATCAGCGCTGGTGCTGGGAATGATATTCTCCTGTTCGGTGGTGCTGATGATGACACCATCTTGGGGGGCGCTGGTGATGATCGCATCATTGGCAATACTGGTGATGATCTGGTCATCGGTGGTGCAGATAGCGATACGATTGGTTTCTTCACTTTTGGTGAGCAGACGTTTGCGGACCTAGGTGTAGATATCGTTAGCGGGTTCTCTGTAGCAGAAGACACTATCTCACTAGGAGCGGAAACTTTTGCTGCTTTGACAAGTGATGTAGGTGTAGGCTTCAGCGATGCCACCGATTTCACTGTTGTAGATTCATTTGGTGATGCCGACACCACCGGAGCACGCATCATCTTTGGTGCTGACTCTACGACTCTGTTTTATGACACAAATGGTGCAGAAGCTGGTTTTGGTGATGGGGGTGCATTTGCTATCCTCAACGGCAGCGATCCGCTGACAGCCGACAACTTTGTGATTGAAGAGTCAATCTTCGGCTAAGGCTCCAGGTTGTGCACTAGGTTAGTTAGTTTAAGGGTGTCGCTCAGCTTTTAGAATTGAGCGATACCCTTAACTGTATCTGCGGCTTTAGCTTTTAATCGGCTGCGACGAAAGGGAGCGTTGGCGAAACGGGCATCGAAACACTGCTTTCTTCTTATCAGTAGCGAGATCAAATGGGCACAACAGAATTATTCAATGATTGCCGATACTGTTCCTTGGTCTCTAAGGCGAATGGTGAAGATCCCATTGGCACGGCGGGGACTGCAGATCACTGGCTGGTCATGGAAATTCCGCAGCCTTGGCCCCGTGAGATGTTTGCCACGCATCCATTGATTAGTCAGCTATTGCCTCTGTTAAAGAAACTGATTCTGCGGCACGGGATTAAGTTGAGGCCAGTTGCGATCTCATCTGACCCCGAATATTCCTGCCCTGGCTATACCCGCATCATTTACTATCGGCGACCCCAGACGTACTTTGCTCAATACGAGAAGCAGGACTACCTAGTCCCAGATTCTGAGACCCCACACTTAGCCATAGCCCTTCTCGATCATTTAATGGGGAAAGCGAATACGCTACCTGAATTTGATCAATATCTGCAGCCCACCCAACATCTCCGGGATATTCTGATCTGCACCCACACTCAGGTTGATTTGGCCTGTGGTCGATTTGGGACTCCACTATACCGGAAGCTTCGTCAAAACTTTGCAAATAGTGAGTCATTGCGAGTTTGGAAAAGCACTCACTTCGGCGGCCATAAATTCGCGCCAACCCTATTAGACTTACCCACAGGACAGCTCTGGGGACACCTCGAAGATGAAATTCTGCCCTCCCTAATCCACCGAGAAGGTCCAATTCATAACATGCGTCCCTTCTATCGGGGCTGGTCAGGTTTAGGCAAATTTGAGCAAATTGCTGAGCGTGAAGTCTGGATGCAGGAAGGATGGCAGTGGTTAACCTATCCCAGAACAGGCCGACTCCAGCGAAAAGGGTTGCCGGGCATAAAGCGACCTTTATATTCACTTCTGCGCTATCTTCCGATTCAGCTTCTACAAATGTGGTTGGAGAAATGGACCGACGATGCAAAGTGGGCTGATGTAAAGATTCAGTATCAAGATGCTGACGGTATTGAGCGACAGTACAGGGTCAGAGTTGAAGAGTATGGGACTGTTCTCACCGCTTCTAAATCAGCAAAGGAACGAAACGTACAAATAGAGATGATTCCTGTACCGCAATATCGCGTCTGCGAGCTTGTCAAACAAAACTGACTGAGAGCGTAACAGGCCTGCCGATACTGACAACTTAACGGAGATAGCACCACACCAAAGGCAATACCATAGCGGATCTCAAACATCACTCCTTTGGGTTTACCATGGGTCACTTTTCATTTCGATATCCGCCGTTACACAGTTCTAAGGCCGTCGTCGAAACGCTGGGGGTAAAACGGCTCCTGGAGGATCGGTCTCAAATAGAGTCGTTGCCTCTAGACACGGTTCTGCTTCAAGCATTGGCTTGAGTTCCTTTTTCCATAAACTATCCAGTGGACCTGGGCGTGTTTGCCAATTATGAGAACGTCCCCAGCGGGGACGATGTATACGCTTCGATGCGACGAGCCGTACGAGTGAAGATTCCAGCTTTGGCTGAGGCAATTTGTTGACTCAGACTTTCCCTTTGTATCCGAATCGCTGCAGTGGCATTGATACCTCAACGAGTAAGTTGCTTTCTTTTTTCTCAAAGGATGCTCAACGCAAGATTTAGATCTAGGACTATTCCCCCACCGGTGCTGCAATCGGAGAAACTGGTTTAGGCTTTGGGGCTGGGGCTACCGGCTTAGGTTTTGGGGCCACTGGCTTTGGAGCTACTGGCTTAGGTCTTGGAGCCGCCGGTTTTGGCTTAGGAGCGATCGATTTTGGAGCCACAGGTTTCGGTACCACAGGTTTTGGCGCTGCAGGTTTTGGCTTGGGTGCAACTGGCTTCGGCGCTGCAGGCTTGGACTGCTGTGCAGGTGGTTTAGCCTTGGGAGCAGGCTGAGACTTCGGAGGAGAAGAAGCCGGTTGAGATTTTGGAGCAGGCTGAGACTTTTGAGTAGAAGAAGGTGGAATAAATTTCTCAAGGGAAGGCTTAGATTTTGGCACCGTGGGTTGAGACTTCGGTGCAGGCTGAGACTTTTGTTGTAAGGGTGTAGATGGTGAAGCCGCAGGTTTCGCTTTGGGAGCAGACTGAGATTTTGGAGCAGGCTGAGACTGCTGGGCAGATGGCTTCGGCTTAGCCGGAGAAGTAGATGACGAAGCCGAAGGCTTAACATCGACACCTCTCTGAATTGGATTGAGCCTCTGAGTCTTGGCTCGCTGCTGTTGCGACGCCCTCCGCAGATTGCGCTCTTGTTGCCTTTGTGCAGATAGAGCCTCATTCTTGGCTTTCTGGGCCTTTTCTTTGGCATTAAGTTTATAGCCGGCTTCATGCTTTAGCTTAATCGTCTTCGGCTGCTGTCCTGCAGGTAAAGACTTCATCTTCTTTTGAATCTGCTTCAGGTATTTCTTACGATCTTTCTCGAGCGCTTTATCGAGTTCTGCATCTCCTGTTGATCCTTGCGCTTTGATATCAACGACTTTGCCTTTGTCGTTGTATATCAGCTCAACTCGTTCAGTCATGCCAGCGGTGGTCTTAGTCTTGGCACTTTTTTCATAGCCAATTCCTCCCAGCCGTCCACGCCCAGACCCACGGGACTTGGCTGGTTTACCGCTAGGCTCCTTGATTGTTTTGGGAGCAACGGCTTGCGTCGTTTTGCCCGATTGATTCTGAGTGGCTGTCTTGGATTTACCTTTCCCCTTAGAGGCAGGAATCGCTGTATTCCCTGTATTGCTGCTACCAGAGTCAGCGGCTTGACCTGTACTTTTCGATGGAGAAGTGAACGGACTCAGAAGATTGCCCAACTTAGAGGTCAGAGTCTGTGCAGAATCATCTGCAGACTCGGCTCCGCCTGTTTGGGGAGACACTTCCGGCTCTAGCTTTTCGCTATTATCAGACTGCGATTGGCTTTCCTGTGGCTCTATTTTGGCTTGCTTCGCATCTTCTGGCTTCGGTTCTGCTTCTGCTTGCTCTTCTAGCTCTGGCGCTACTTCTGCTTTCTCTTCTAGCTTTGGCTCTGCTTCTTCTAGCGCTTCTGGCTCGGGTGACGGCTTAACCTCAGGCTCTTCTAGCTTCGGTTCTGGTTCAATAGGCTTTATTTTTTCAGGGGGAGGATTGATGGCAACTGACTGAGGCAATAGCTCGGTTTCGTTGACCTCCTGCTCTGCCTCTGGCTCTACCTCTTGCACTTCTTCTGCAGGAGGCTCAATGAGATCAGGTTCCTCAACAAATTCTGGATCTTCAATCAGCGTGATTTCAATGGCATCATCTTCGCTCAAATCTTCTTCAACGTAGCTAGGTAATGCGAAGCCTACACCCAAAACCAGCAGGTGTAGGGCAATGGAACCTGGCAAACTGAAAGCCAAAAACTTTCTCAACAAGCGAGTTTCAGACGCTCTCTGAGCAATTGAGATGCCATTAAGACTCATATTCTGTTAGCAAATATTATTAGTACAGATCATACAAAGTTCAGCACTAAATGACAATCGAATAAATTGTATCAGTACTCAACGCTGATGCAAGCAGCTCCTTTCAAGCCTTTGTTTTAAAGGTTTTATGCGACTGTGGAGCCGAGCGTCAGTGAAAAATATCATGAATTCTAGTCAATGCATATTTCTCTTGTTGTTGATAAGTAGTATCATTTACCGATAGTTTGCGCCCTGCTCAGGCTGCCCTAAAATCTTCAGTTGGCGGGCTGTTGTTGCTTATGTAAGACGGGCGTGAGCTGATTTGATATGGATTCTAGGAGTGCAGGTATGACAATCAGCCGCTTTTTCCTTGCGGGTGGGGTAGTGATGATACCCCTGATGCTACTTTCGGTGGTTGCGATCGCACTCATCGCAGAGCGTCTATTTTTCTGGCTAAAGACCAATCGTCAGCAAGAGCAGCTCGTTCAAAGGGTCTTCAAGCTCTACAGATTAGACAATGTCTACGAAGCAATGGGTGTTATCAAAGACAACATCAAGCTACCGATTGCTCGCATATTTCTAGCAGCATTGAACTTGGATGCACCAACGCCGGAAGAGTTCCGGCTGGCGTTAGAGAGTGAAGCACAAGCTGAAATCCCGACACTGAAACGATTTAGTACAGCGTTTGAAACCATTATTAGCGTGTCACCACTTCTGGGTCTTCTGGGGACGGTGACGGGTTTAATCACTTCATTTGCGTCCCTGACGCTGGGTAATATTGGCGGAAGTGAAACGGCCGGCGTAACTGGAGGCATCAGCGAGGCTCTAATCTCGACTGCCACGGGTTTGGTGGTTGCGATTGTCACGCTGATGTTTGCCAATACATTTCGGGGAATGTACCAGAAGGAGCTAGCTTTAATTCAGGAATATGGCGGTCAGCTAGAGCTGCTCTATCGTCACCAATATGAACGAGGGAGGTTAACCCATGCGGCTACCCGATGAGCCCGATTTGCCCGCTCAGATCAATATTGTCCCCATGATTGATGTGATCTTTGCGATTTTGACCTTCTTTATTGTGGCGACGCTGTTTCTGAATAAGAGCGAGGGATTGCCCGTTAATTTGCCTCAGGCCAGCACGGCTAAACCTCAGATTTCAACAAAAGTAACGGTCTCTATCGAACCAGATGGAGAAATTGCGCTTAACCGGAAGCCGCTAGAGCTGGATGCTCTAGAAGGTCAGATCAGGGACATGGTCACTGATGAGCAGAAGGTCACGGTGATTATCAATGCCGACCAGCAAGTGGGGCATGGTCAGGTGGTTGCTGTAATGGACCGGATCCGCAAGATTGATGGGGCTAAACTTGCGATCGCAACACGTCGCCCTTAACCCCTAAATTAGATATAGGGACAGAATACCCAACACCGTGCCCTGCATTTTTGACCTTGAGTAGAAGACTTATCTTGCGTCTGTCCTGCTCTTACCTCAGATGACTGTCCTGTCGTCTGCTCAATACGTTGACGTTTTTAGGCTTCTTAAGCTCTTAAGATTCTCAGTAACTGATTCCTAAAAAAAGTCAAAAGAACCCTCTACTTCTCTGCTAGAAGAGTTTTGGCGGATTTCAAAGGATATTTTTTGCTGTAAGCAGCCCATCTTGGGTGATAATAACTCTCATTAACGAAATAAAATCGTCAAAAATGTGAGGACCAATGATTAAGAAGTCTAAAACTGTAGAGCTATTTCTAGCTCTAGGACTAGCAGTTAGCGTGGCAGCCTGTAGTAGTGATGTTTCATCTACCGGAGGAGGTGAAGCAGGTTCTAGTGAAACACCTGTTGTGGCTGAGGTTCCTGAAGGCGGCGAGGGTGAAGAGTACAGTGAGGGCGAGCAAGCAAACGCAGACTTTGAAGACAAGCTGAGTGGCCCAGAACTTTTGAGCGCACTTAAAGAAGGGGGGCATGTCATCTACTTCCGCCACGCTCAGACAGAAAAAGATTATGCCGACCAGGCTGATCCCAATCTCAATCTCACAGATTGCGAGACCCAGCGTAAGCTCAACGATGTGGGCGAAAAGCAGGCAAAAGATATTGGCGCAGCATTTAAAGAGAAAAATATCCCCGTCGGTGAAGTCATTACCAGCGAGTACTGTCGCGCTTGGAAAACAGCAGACCTAGCCTTCGGTCAACACACAAAAAATTCAAAACTCAACTTCTTGCCCTTTGAAGACTACACTGACGCGCAAGTGGAAGAGATGAAGGCCAACGTAACCCCCCTACTGACGGCAACACCTGCAGATGGTAAAAACACGATCCTCGTGGGTCATGACGATATTTTTGAGGCCGCAACCGGCATCTATCCAGACCCTCAAGGAATAGCTTACGTGCTGACGCCTGACGGTAGCGGTGCCTTCGAGCTACAGGCCAATGTCCTGCCTGACGAGTGGGCAACACTGTAGGCCATACCAAGATGACAGCGATCCCTTGATTGGAGCGCCGTCACTTGGATAAATGCAGTGGGGCATTTTTGCTAGTTGAGGTTACTGTCTGTTTTTACAAGAATGCACCTCATAGGTAGCTGATGTACGCGCACTGGAAGATACCTTGGCATGACGATTTCCCTCACTGCAGCAGAATTTACAGAACTATGTGAGACCTCCGATGATCAGCCGTCCGTTCAAGAGGCGGGGTGGGGGCGTTCTGCCGTTTTACCCAAACGCCTCGGCAAAGGGATTAGGCAATCGTTTCATCTGCGAGGTGGACTGACAGTTGAGATCACAGAAGGTCGCCTACAGCAGACACTTCGAGTCAAGCAAGTCCACGAATTAAGCTTCCCAGTCACGGCTAAATTCATCCTGTCTGGGTTGTCATCGGTCGAGACACCAGGGGTCAAAGAGGTTTGCCCTCACTATATTGAGCAGAAAGGGCATAGCTACCTATACCATCTTCCTGACTTAAAAGAGGTCGAAGAATGGTATGCAGATGAACCGATCAAAGTGGTGATGATTTATGCCGATCCTGGCTACTTTCACTTTTTGGATCAAGATAGTGCTCTCCCCCAGCCCTTGCAGCAGAGTTTGCGAGGCCAGCGGTTTCACCAATCCTTAGGGCCCATTTCTTCAGCAATGCGGTCGCTTCTGCAGCAAATCTTGCACTGTCCTTATATGGGTATGACCCAAGCGCTTTACCTCGAAAGTAAAGCACTGGAACTCCTGGCGCTCCAGTTGGATCAGTGGCCTCAGCAGGCTCTCTCTGCTTCACAGTTACCTATCGATGAGGTTGAGCGGCTGCATCAGGCCCAAGAGTTGCTGATCCGCAATGCTGATAACCCTCCTCTTTTAGTTGAACTAGCGCGTCAGGTGGGCCTAAACGATCGCAAGCTGAAGCAGGGCTTTCGCCAACTCTTTGGTACTACAGTTTTTGGCTATCTGCAGGACTATCGGATGAAGCAGGCAAAGCAGCTTTTAGAGGAAGAAAGGCTGACCGTTGCTGCGATCGCAACCTCAGTGGGCTACCGAAATCCAGAAGCATTTAGTACCGCATTTCGACGTAAATTCTCTGTCAGTCCCAAGGCCTATCAACTGAGCATCCGGGGCTAGAGATTGCAAAAAGTCCGTTTGACAAAGAAAAAAGTCCGGTTCACAAAGGTGCTGCAACTGTAATTCTTTTACTATGCCTGTACATTTCAAGTTGTGGGTAAAGTGATATGGGTCAGAAGTATCAGGGGGGACTGGTAGTTGCGATGGCCTACGGCCTACCTTCAATAATCGCAACCTTAGGTTTGTTGCCCCCCTCCCCAGCCAAGGCAAACGAAGGGCAAGCCATTCAAGACCTGCAGCTAACAAAAACGACGCTTCTCCTGCAAGGTGAACAGCCGTTACAAAATAAGCCTGCAACAAGCGTGACGGAGTGGAGGGCACAAGTTGAAGCATCTCTAACTCAAATTACGGGTATTCGTCTAGAGTCCGGAGCTGAGAACCTAAGCATCATTTTAGAAACTGAAGCCGGAATACTTGGCCTTCCCACCCCCATTGCAGAGGGGAATCAACTCACTACGCTGATCCCAAATGCAGTATTAGCGCTACCAGAAGGCACTGGTTTTATCCAGGACAACCCGGTCGCTGGGATCGCTCAAGTCAGCGTCCTCGAGGCTGAGGGGGATCAGGTACAGGTTGTGATCACGGGAACTGACGCTGCACCTACCGCAACAGTAGGTACTGAGGCGCAAAATCTTGTGTTCTCAGTGGCGGCGGGAACCGCTGTTGCCCCCGCCGAACCCGAACCGGGCGATCAAGAAGAACTTGAAATCACGGTCACTGCAGAGAAGGCTTTAGAGGGCTTTTTTATCCCGGAAGCCAGTACCGCCACCCGCACCGATACACCGCTACGCGATACGCCTCAGTCAGTGCAGGTGCTTCCGCGTGAGTTACTTGACTCTCAGCAGGTGGTTCGCTTAGATGAAGCCCTTCAGAATCTTAGTGGTGTCGTCTCGGGCGGCAGAGATCTCGGGCGGCAATCTGTCTTTAGCATTCGCGGATTTCAGGGTGTGCCCATCCTACGTAACGGCATCCGCCAGTTTGGAGCAGGAGGAACCTTCCCGGAGACCGCCAATTTGGAAAAAGTTGAAGTCTTGCGGGGACCCTCTTCAATTCTGTTTGGGGATGTCGCGCCGGGTGGATTGATCAATATCGTTACCAAGCAGCCCACCGAAGAACCTTTCTATAACTTCGAGGTTCAGGGGGGGACTCAAGGCTTGTTTCGACCTCGACTCGATATTTCTGGCCCTGTCACCAAGGACGGCAATCTGAGCTACCGACTCAACGCGGTCTATCAGTCCGGCGGAGATTTTCAAGACACCAACGTTAATCAGAGACGCTTCTTCATTTCGCCCGTTCTTAAATGGAACATCAGCAAGCAAACGGATCTGACCTTTGAGCTGGAATACCTGGATGAACGACGGCCTCCCTTTTTCGGCATTCCGGCGGTGGGCGATGGGATCGCTGATATCCCGTTTGATCAGATTAGCAATGAGCCGGACGACATCAGCACGGAAGAGTCGCTGAATGTGGGCTACGACTTTGAACACCGCTTCAGCGATCAATGGAAGGTCCGCAACAAATTTCGCTACACGAAGCAGAATGCGCTTTTAGAGGTGGCCTTCCCGTTTGCTATTGATGAGACCACCAATACAATTACTCGCTTTTTTGCAGCTCAACCACAGGAGGCAGAAAACTTTGCGCTGCAGACCAATATCGTCGGTGAAGTGTCCACCGGACCCGTCGATCATAAGTTGCTGTTTGGCGTTGATCTGAACCGCTCTAGCGATAACTTCAATTCTCTGACGCAGATCGATCTTGCAAATCCACTCCCGCTCGATATCTTTGCGCCCGTGTTTGGTGCTTCACCCCGGCCTGATTTTGATACGCTCCCGATCTTGACGGATCAGAGTACTGAGACCGATCGGCTCGGTGTCTTTTTTCAGGATCAGGTGAAGCTGTTGCCCAACCTGATTTTTCTGGCCGGGGGACGCTTTGATCTGTTCCGGCAGAAAACGTTTATCAACCCCAATGCCTTCGACCCTTCCAGTGCTGAGCTGGTGCAAAACGAAGAAGCTTTTACCCCCCGAGTGGGGCTTGTCTATCAGCCGATTCCTGAAATATCTCTCTATGGCAGCTATTCGGAGGTGTTTGCGCCCAGCATTGCAGATACAACGACGGTGGATGGCGACCCTTTACCCTTTGAGTCTGGCAGTGGATTTGAAGTGGGGGTCAAGGGTGAATTTTTACAGGGGGCGCTGTCGGCTACGCTGGCTTATTTCGACATCACGCGCCGCAATGTGGCTAGCACAGATCCTGATAATCCGTTTTTCTTTATTGCGACAGGTAAGCAGAAGAGTCGCGGTGTGGAGCTAGATGTGGTGGGAGAGATTTTACCGGGCTGGAATATTTTGGGTTCCTATGCCTATATTGATGCGGAGATTAGTGAAGACACTGTCTTTCCGGTGGGGAATCAGCTCCCTAGTGCGCCAGCCCACAGCGCAAATTTGTGGACAACCTACGAGATTCAAACGGGTGCTTTGCAGGGGTTAGGTTTTGGTGCGGGCTTTAACTTTGTCGATCGCAGGGCAGGTGATCTCGCGAATTCCTTTGAGCTAGACAGCTATTTTTTGACGAATGCGGCTCTTTTCTATAAGCGAGACAAGTGGAAGTTTGCGCTCAATTTTCGCAATATTTTTAATATTGACTATATTGCTGATACGTCGTCGCCTGTGCGCGTGCGGGGAAATGATCCGGGCGCTCCGTTTACGGTGATTGGCTCGGTCTCAGTGGAGTTTTAGAGTCGTGGGCTGAGCAATTGGAGAGGATATTTTGGACCGTAGGCTCCAGTGATCTGCTATTAACGTATATGTACATCTTGAGATGAAACGCATTCAATCCTGCATTGGCCCCCCCGGCCCCCCAATTCTGGGGGGAGAGCGGCGAAGGCTTTGCTCAATCGCACTGAGTCATTTTATCCAAATCGGGAAATCTGCGTTCTTTGCCGCCTTCGTTGCTTTGACTGCAGGCTGTCAGCGACCGAATCAAGTATCTTCTGATAGCAGTGCGTCAGGCGGAGACTGCCGAATGATTACTCATGAGGCTGGTGAGACTCAAGTTTGTGGCCGACCGCAAAAGGTGGCGACTCTGGGGCCAAGTTTGCTGGAGCTGTCATTAACTCTTGAAACCCAGCCGATTGGCCATGCTGAATATTTTCCGTTTCCGACCGAGCGCTTTGATCAGCCCAGTGAGCAAATTCCGTATTTGGGGCAGCGGATGACGGGGCAGCCCTTCAATGTTGGCACAGCGGAGAGTCCTTCTTTAGATGCGATCGCAAAGCTCAAACCAGACCTAATTCTTGGAGACATCACTAAAAACAAAGATGAATACGCCCTCCTCTCAAAAATTGCTCCCACCCTACTATTCGACTACAGCGGAGCCGAAACCACTTGGCAATCTGATCTAAAAGCCCTCGGTCAAGCGCTCCAGAAATCTCAGAAGGCAGAAGCAGTAATTGCTGAATCTGAGCAGCGCTTAGCAAAACTGAAGCAAGACTTTAAGCCCCTTGTAACCCGACAACCCAACGTTCTGCTGCTGCTCTCAGAACAAATCAATCAAGGGGTTCGCATTGAAACCCCCAATAGTTCCTGTGGTGCCCTTTTAGAGGAAGTCGGCTTTCAGGTGCTGGTGCCCTCTGAACTGGCCCAGTCAGACCAGGATAGTCATGTGATTTCGCTGGAAGCTCTCCCGGAGCTGAAGGCGGACTGGATTTTGATTGAAGGGTTTAACAGCGATATTACAGCTAAGGCGAGAAGTCCTGAAGAACGGCAGTTGCAGACTGTTAGAAAGACCTGGGAGGGAGATGCGATCGCACAATCTCTACCCGCCAGCAAAGAAGGGAAAGTCTACTTCACCACCGTCTATCTCTGTCATGCTCTGTTGGGTCCGCTGGGTACTGACCTTTTTCTGAGTGACCTACGCCAACAACTTTCACGCTGAGTTTTTAAAACTATGGCTCAACTCATTTTTAGTCCTGAATATATCCCGACAGGGAATCAACAAACGTTCCATGTTCAGAATCATTTAATCCTTGCTGTAAGACCACCAAAACCTTTGCCATTTCTCCTGCCAGCAAATCAGGTACTGCCAGCCACAATCCTGAAAACACTTGAGAGCGAATCACGCCCTTCTCATCAGCTAGTAGAGGAACGTATTCCCCATTCTGCAGGCTAAACCAATCTAGCTTCTGATCTAATACCTGCCAGACAATATATTCCTGCACCCCATTGCGTCGATAGGCTGCTTTTTTATCATATGAATCATAGGCCGCAGTACTCGCCGCGACTTCCGCGACTAATTCTGGAGCGCCCTCTAAATAGCCATCTGTACTGAGTTGGCAGTTTCCCCCAGCGGGTGTATCGATAAGCAGGACCGCATCGGGTTGAGGTTCGTTGTCTAGATCTAAGCGGACGGTGGCATTGTCCCCCACCTCTACATGAGGTGTCGATGCTTCGTAAACCCCCAGCCACGTCATTAAATGACCGTGAGGTCTAGCATGGACTTTAAATCTAAGCGGTGAGGGCAAGTAGACAACTCCTTCGATCAGTTCGGCTTTTTTTTTGTGAGGCATCGCATGGTAGCGACGCTCGAATTCTGGCCGCGTTAGGTGATCTCCGTTCTCCAACGGCAGAATCTGCGCTTGTTCGCCCAGAGTCTGTTGCCGAGTTAAGGGTGTCATAATCGAGAGTCCCCAATGTTGCCTCTATTCTATCGCTCCAAGCTAGGGGCTTCTGTTAAACTGCCATTAATGAGAAATACTCTCACCTATCGCAATTGAACCTTCAGCACATATGGCGATCACGCTGACCAATGCCGATTTTCAGGATTTGTATGAACAAGCCAAGCATCGGGGTGAACAAGTTCATCAGCCCATAGATTCTGGTTTTCAGCACAATTTGCCGGAACAGCTAGGGCAAGGCGGAGATCGCATCCTCCAGCTCCGTCAGGGACTTGAAATATATATCCGTCAGGGTAGACTCAGGCAGACGATTCGCCACGTTATCGAACATGAATCTAATTTCCCGTTGGTCGCTAAGTTCTATTTGTCAGGGACATCTCGAGTGCAAACGCCGGATGCCCTAGATATCAGTCGTGACTATCGGGAAGTCTCGGACTGCCACTACCTCTATCATCTCCCCAGCCACACAGAAATTGAAGAATGGCCCGCCGATCAGTCCATCCATGTGCTCATGATTGTCGTAGATCCAAGCTACTTTGGTACCTTCAACCTGGGAATAAAAGGACTGCCCGCACCCTTACAACATCTACTAGAGGGGGACAGAACTCAGCGATTTCATCAATCACTGGGACAAATCTCTCGATCTATACAGCAACAGATTCGGCAAATCCTACACTGTCCCTATACAGGGTTAATGCAGCAGCTCTACTTAGAAAGTAAGGCGTTGGAATTACTCACTACCCAATTTTCCGTCTGGCAAGACGAACAACCTTATGCAACTCCGATGTTTTTGTGTAGTCAGGATGTTGAACAGCTCCATCAGGCAAAGGAGATCTTGATCCAGCGAGCAAAACAGCCCCCCACTTTGATCGATCTGGCTCGTCAGGTGGGTCTCAACGATCGCAAGCTCAATCAGGGTTTCCGGCAACTGTTTGGCACCACGGTGTTTGGCTATCTGCAACAGCATCGAATGCAGCAGGCCCAATCACTACTGCACAACTCTGAACTCACTATTGCCAAGGTTGCGGCCACAGTAGGCTATCGAAGCCCAGAAGCGTTTAGCACTGCCTTCCGACGACAGTTTGCGGTTAGCCCAAAGGCATATCAACTGGGTCAGCGAGCCTAGGGAGAGGCGTCATTTTGCAGTACACTCGCTCCAGTTTATGACGTGAAAACTGGATGCGGCGCGACCTAATTTTTTACCATTGGGTGATGTAATATCGCTGCCTCTTCCTGTTGCTGCTACGGTGTTGACGATCCTTGAAAAAGATGAAGCGCCAGCCGCTGCGAGATGGTTGCTAGAGCACACTGAGCAAGAGGCGTTCACAACGACAGAACGCGCAAACTTGATCGATATCGTGACCTCTATAATGGTATATAAGTTTGCTAGTTTAAGCCGGTCGGAGATTAGAGCCATGTTAGGACTTGACTTGACGCAGGAGCCACGTGCTATTCAGGAAGCCAAGGAAGAGGGGGAACGATCGCTGATCCTGCACCTGCTTACAAAAAAAATGGGCACATTAGATGAATCAATGTGCGATCGCATCTCCACCTTATCGTCTGCACAACTGACGGCATTAGGAGAAGCTCTGTTAGATTTCAATCATTTGAACGATATACATAATTGGCTCGCAACGCAGGAATGAACCAGGTACAAGTTTTATACAAGGTTGCCCAATGACCTGATGCGATGGCCGTTGGCGTACCTTTAGATCGTCCGAAGGACTTAGCCTGTCAGAAAGATATAGGTCGGTCTTCGACTGTCGCAACGCTTTGTCCGTTTCGCGAAGAAAAAAGTCGGTTTCGCAAAGATTTTGCTCTCAACCACCCGCTACGATGCTCTCACTGACCAAGTAAGAATAATTTTCATTAGCTAGGTTTTAATCTAGCTGCTGTAAGTGGTGTGGGTGAGACGCAATGAAACAAAGGTTTGGCAAGTTTTTGCCGCTGTGGGCAATCGCGCTGGCAGGTTTGGGAGCAACCCAATCGGTTTTGGCCACCGAGAAGCCTGCGACAACTGACGAATTGGCTGAACTTTTAGAAATTTTGGAGCCGGAAGACCGTCAGCCCGCCGCTAGCGTCACTGAATGGCTGGCCCAGATCGAAGCAACGCAAATTCAGGTGACGGGCATACAGATTAACCCGACGGAGCAGGGGCTCTCAATTGTTCTAGAAACTACAGCGGATGACCTAGCGATTCCCGCCGCTACAACTGAGGGGAACCGACTTACGGCCATTATTCCCAACGCAGTGCTGGCTTTGCCGGGCGGTCCAGAATATCAGCAAGATAATCCCGTCGAAGGTATCTCTCAGGTTAGCGTCATACCTCTGTCAGGAGATCAGGTACAGGTTGAGATTGTGGGGATAGAAGGCCCCCCAACAGTCACGATTCAGAGTGAAATATCGGGATTGGTGTTTGCGGTGGATGCAGTTTCACCAGTTGCTTCAGAAGAGGAAGAATTAGAACTCACGGTGACTGCAGAGAGAGGCCCAGAGGGCTACGCGGTCCCGGAGGTAAGTCCTACAACGCGCACCGATACGCCTATTTTGGATACACCGACATCCATTCAAGTCGTGCCGAAGCAGGTCTTAGAAGATCAGCAGGTCACCCGTATTGATGAAGCGCTCAGGAACGTGAGTGGTGTCACTTTTGGGGATACCTTTGGCGGGGTCAGCATAGACTTCAACGTTCGGGGGTTTGATGCTCCCACTCTGCGAGATGGATTCAGAGAATTTGGCGGCTTCACAGGGGCCAACCCAGCCCTTGGGAATGTAGAACGAGTTGAAGTGCTTAAGGGACCGGCCTCCATTTTGTATGGAGAGCTACAGCCAGGAGGCATCATCAATATCGTCACGGAGCAGCCGCTGGATCAACCGGCCTATGAGATCGGTCTGGAGTTGGGCAACCGAGGCTTCGTGCAGCCTCAAATCGATCTAACCGGCCCCTTGACCCCAAAAAAAGATTTACTGTATCGGCTCAACGTGTCTTACTCTCGCGACAGTGACTTCATAGACTCTGATGTAGACATTGAACGCTTCCTCGTTGCCCCTGTCTTATCCTGGCGAATTAGCGATCGCACCAATCTCACCCTAAAAGCTGAGTATGCGACTGATTCACAACCCTTTGATATTGGCTTGCCGGCCATCGGCAATGGCGTAGCCGATGTTCCCTTTAGCAGCATCATTGTTGAACCCGAAAACTTCGTAAACAGCACCCTGTTTCGGGTGGGCTATAGTTTTGAGCATCAGTTTAACGATCGGTGGGAGATACGGAATGCTTTTGAATATTCAAGACGAGATCTATTGAATACGGCCGTGCTGCCTCTCGCGTTCGATGAAGCCACAGGTCTCGTCATGCGGTTCCCTGGAAGCGCAGACATCGACGCAACCAATTTTTCTCTCCAAACCAGCGTGGTCGGAGCGTTTGCCACTGGTCCCATTGACCATAAGCTATTGGTGGGAGTTGATTTGAATCGAACCGATGAGCAAAATCTTTCTCGCTTTGACTTCGCCTCACCCTCTTTCTTAGACATTTTCAACCCGGTCTTTGGTCTCGCACCGATTGATAGTGGCAGCCTACCGATTTCCTTCAATGAAAAGGTACAAACCAATCGCTTAGGCCTTTTTCTCCAGGATCAAATCAAGGTATTGGACAACCTAATCTTGGTCGCTGGTGTTCGTTATGACACCGTCGATCAGAACATCACGAATGGGCCGACTGCTTCTGATCCCGTTGGCTCTGAAGCGGACCAAAATGATGATGCTGTGACCCCGCGTTTTGGCATCGTTTACCAGCCCCTCGAATTTCTGTCCTTATTTGCCAGCTATTCCCAGTCCTTCACGCCCAACACGGAGACCACCAGCAGCGGTGAGCTACTCCCTCCAGAGCGGGGCGAAGGGTTTGAGGTGGGTGTAAAGGCGGCTCTTTTGAATGAACGGCTCTTTGCCACCTTGAGTTATTTCGACATCAGCCGCAGAAATGTGGCGACCCCCGATCCCCTCGATCCCTTTTCATCCGTTGCCACGGGTGCCCAAAACAGTCGAGGTGTCGAGCTTGATGTTACAGGTGAGATTCTACCGGGCTGGAACGTGATCGCCTCCTACGCCTACACTGACGCAGAAGTCTCTGCAGATAATACGATTCCTGAAGGCAATCGCCTCGTCAATATCCCTGAGCACAGCGGCAGTGTGTGGAGCACCTATGAGATTCAATCGGGCGATCTACAGGGCTTAGGGTTTGGGCTTGGATTCAACTTTTTAGGAGAACGAGAAGGTGACCTCGCCAATAGTTTCGAGCTAGACAGCTACTTCCTAGCCAATGCAGCGATGTTTTATCGCCGTGATAACTGGCGACTGGCCCTCAACTTTAAAAACATTTTTGACGTTGATTACATTGTCGGCAGCAACAACAGTCGTACATTTGGTTCAGAAGTCGGTGAACCGTTTACGGTCATTGGTTCAGTCACAGTCAATTTTTAAAGTGAGTTGTCCCTCAGAAAGGAATGGTCTGTGAAAGTTTTGGCAGTAACGAAATGGCTCATCTTTGTGGTTTTGCTGGGACATTCAATCTCAGCCTGCCAACCTACCCCAGAGCAGGATACCCCCCGCAATGCTGCATCATCTGCAGATTGCCGTGTCGTCCAGCATGAATTAGGCGAAACTAAAATATGCGGACAGCCTCAACGAATCGTAGTGCTGGGGCCCTATGTCTTAGAACCTCTATTAGCTCTCAAGGTGCAGCCTATCGGTTTCGCTGACCACATCACGGTGCATCAGGGAGCCTATGACAATCCCGAGCAGCAAATTCCCTACTTAGGACGCTACATTACTCAGCCCCTCATGAATGTGGGACAGGCTTACACGCCCTCTATTGAAGCCTTGCTCAAAGCGAAGCCAGATCTTATTTTAGGCACGGTTGATGGTAATACTGACCAGTATGAGACTTTATCGAAAGTCGCCCCAACGGTGCTGCTCGAGTGGTCAGAGACGGAAGAGAGTTTGCAGACCATTGCTGAAGCCGTTGATCGTTCTGAGCAAGCAGAACAACTTTTAACGGAGACAGAACGGCGTGTGACAACAGCCCGTGAGCGTTTTGCCTCTTTAGTGGCAACCCACCCTAAACTGCTCTTGCTCAGTTCCTCTGATCTTAGAGAAATAAATTTAGGTAATTCTGGTCACGGTCTTTGTCGTTCCCTAGTTAGCAAGCTGGGCTTTCAATTAATCTCCCCACCAGAATTTGACAACAAAAAAGAAGATGCACGAGTGCAGATCTCTCTGGAAGGGTTGACGCAGTTGGATGAGGCTGACTCTATGGTTTTGTTGGGCAGCAACTTCAGTCCGCCTAAAGCAACCGGCAGTACAACAGAATTTGAAGCTAGCCAAATCACAGATTTGAAGCAGATGTGGCAGAAAAATGCGATCGCACAATCTCTCAAAGCCAGCAAAACCGGACGCGTCTACTTCATCCCCGCTTACCTTTGTTTAGGCTTACCCGGCCCCATCGGCACCGAACTTTATTTAGAAGAACTGAAACAACAAATGCTATCCCCTCTGTAGAGAACGGATATCCAAAAACTGCGTTTCGGGCGCAAAAAAATACGTTTTAGATTCAAAATCTCTAAGGAAACCCCCGTCTCTGCATTTAAGCTAGTTGAGCATCTTGTCTTAAGTGCATGCAAAAGCATCGGATCAGGAGCCAAACTATTGCGAACTTTTCTAATTATCTGGCTCGGTCAATTTGCCTCCCTACTTGGCTCCGAGCTAACCAACTTTGCCATCACGCTTTGGGCTTGGGAAATCACTGGACAAGCCACGCCTCTCTCTCTAATTCTGGTGTTTACCCAAGTCCCCAGACTGCTGGTTTCACCCTTTGCAGGCATCTGGGTCGATCGCTACCCGCGCAAGTATCTAATGCTGCTGGGCGACCTGATCGCCGGACTCTCTACGATCGCTCTACTGCTCCTGTTTTTAACCCAGAATCTGCAGGTGTGGCACCTCTACATAACCGGCGCGATTAACGGCTTATTTGGCTATATCCAAGGACTGGCTTACGCTGCCTCTCTGACGCTGATTGTCCCTAAACAGCACTACGCTCGCGCTACAGCTCTCGGCTCTGTTCAAATGTCAGGCACCTATATTTTGGCCCCAGCTTTGGCAGGAGCCATCTATGCAGCAACAGGTCTGACGGGTATTCTCTGCATTGATATTTCTACCTTTGCGATCGCAATATGCAGCTTAGCACTGGTTAGCATTCCCCAGTCTCAAGCAATCCCCCTAGCAAAGGAAAAAAACTCATTTAGAACATCGCTGACTTTTGGACTGAAATATCTCTGGCGACGGCCCAGTCTGATGGCCCTTCTCAGCTTTTTGATCCTCAATAGTTTTATTGATAGCGCTACTTTTGCCATTCTGCCTGCGATGGTTTTAGCTCGAAGTGACAACAATCCTGTCGTTTGGGGAACGCTGCTGGCTTTTTTTGGGATGGGTGGTCTCTTGGGCGGGGTAACCATGAGTATCTGGGGTGGTGCCAAACGTCGGATTCATAGTGTCTTGATTGCTAGCGCCCTATGGAAACTAGGTATTGTGATTCTGGCTTTGGCTCAGCGAAATGCAACGAAGATTGGTACGGCTTTATTTTCAGGCTTCTGTTCTCCGTTCCCAGAAAGCGCCAACCAAGCGATTTGGATGTCTAAGGTGGAGCCAGAGGTGCAGGGACGGGTGTTTGCCACGCGATTTTTGCTGACACAGTTGAGTAGTCCTGTAGGGTTTGCGATCGCAGGTCCCCTCGCCGACCAATTTTTTGAACCCGCCATGCAGCCAGGAGGACCGTTAGCCCAACTCTTTGGACCAATCTTCGGCACTGGATTAGGCGCAGGTATGGCACTACAGATTTCGATCTTTGCCATCTGCGGAATGTTGATTGCGATCGGTGGGTACAGTGTGAGGCGGCTGAGAACAGTAGAGACAACCTTGCCTGACCATGGCTAAGTCTTCCTAACGGGATATTCTCATATCTTGGGCCCCATCTAGAAAAGTTCTTCTTCTGAGTGGGTTTCAATAGTGCAGTCTGAAAGAGCATAGGCGACACACAATAGCGCATAGCCTGCGTCTGTTTGTCCATCATCAAGAAAAGATTGATCCTTTTGGTCAACCTCTCCCGATAGAACTTTGCCAGCGCAGGTTGAACAAGCCCCGGCTCGACAGGAGAAAGGCAGATCAATATCCTGATCTTCGGCTGCATCTAGAATGTATTCATCATCAGGAACTTCAATGGTTTGATTGAGATCTAGCTCTTCGTTAATGAAGGTAACTTTATACATATTGATTCCTTTGGTTCCAAAGAGACGGGCAAGTGACTGCGCGATTAGAGGCTAACTCGTTGGCAAATGTGGGGGTAAGAGGGTCAGCGCCACAAGACAAATGTAAGAAAGGGCAAAGTAGGTCTCAAATCTTGCGATCGCACCAAACCAACAGGTCCGATACCAATCCTGGAAGCAGACCACCGCACCAAACTTCAAAATTGCGATACCGAAGGTGAGAGCGGTCAGCATCTTCAACCAGCCAAGGAAATAGAGTCCAGCAATCATCACGACAGCCACGGCCAGATACGTTACCCCAGACCAGACATCGGCTTTGCCCTTACGAAACTTGATCGTGAACACCGCAGTGGCGAAAAAGAGTGAGTTCAAGATCCAGAGGCCAATAGCTTCAGGGGTAATGGCTCCCACTGTCGCTCCGTAGGCTAAGGGCGTAGATAAGCAAATGGCTGCGAACATTGTGATCTCGTTGGCAATCGATTTGTGTTGCTTGCGAGTGACGGCCACAAGGTCGATGAGGAGAGATGCGATCGCAACCCCAAAGATCCACAGCAGCTCTGGTGTTGACCAAGACAGCCACAATGCAACGGCAAGCGCAATCAAACCGTACAGCCCGCCCCACAAGACAAATCGAGTTTTCCAGCACTTGAGCTTCAACAAAACCACCAGCGGATGCTCGACCTGTAGGGCAAAAAAGGTACAGAGACAAACCAGCGTTGTTGCCGATGTCCAGGCTTGGGCCAATGAAGCACCGGAAACAATTGCCCCGCCCAGCACCAGTATGCTTCCCTGTTCGGGTGCAAAAATAGGCCGAGACCAAAACTGTGGCTTCGGCTTAGCTTCAACCGATAGCGTAGAGACAGGGGAATCGAGAGCCAAAACCATAAATACTTACAAATGAGAGAGCAATAGCAAAGGAAAAAAGTCAAAACTCAATCTAGAATGCTGTCAAGGCGAAATATTCCTCAAAACCATCAATATCTATTGCATCCACATCGGAGATAAAGGCACTCTGAGGACGCTGTCACTGACCTGCAGCTCAAGACCTTACTAACAATAGAAATTGATAAAGCAAAAGGAAGAGACAATGTTAGTGCCCGAAACCTTCTGCTGGCAAAGGCTCTAAATACTTGTTGCTGCTCTAGTTATAGATTTATTAAAAATCTGTTGAATTAAAATATCAATAATCTGCACAGGTCAATGATGATCAAACCAAAATTATGATCACTAAGACGACTCGAAAGCTTTACCTATAAAGACTTTGACGTCTAAGAAAAACAGAAGCCTAAGTTTCTTTAGCTTGTCACTATTGCAAGTATATATCAATAAGGCTATAATCGTGAGCAACATCAGCCAACAAAAATAGAGCCTCAACTCAGTCAAGGCTCTATTCATAAGTAAAACTTCAGTCGCTAGAGAAGCGTGTCCGGCCTACTCGCAGTAGCTCATTTCGAAGATGCCAGCATGATGCAGACGATATTGATCAATGCACCGCACCAGCAAGCTACTTCTGTACCAGAGTATCTGGGGCTAAAAAGTGAGCGAGGTGATAGGCCCGCTCTTCTGTCTCCACTAACATTTTCTCGTAGACAAAACGAGTGGCGCGATCGCCTAAGCTCTCTGCCTGAGATGCCTGTCGGCGCAGTACATCAATTACAGACTGCTCAGCCGCTAGATCATGTTCCACCATAGTGCGGCAGTCAAAAGCGTCATCGGCTTCTGGGGTAAAGCAGCATAGCTCTGCGAGCTTCGTGAAGCTCGCAGCCGGGACGCCACCCAGGCCATTGAGGCGCTCTCCGAGTTCATGAACATAGCCTTTGGCTTCACCTGCACTCTCATGAAAAAACTCATGCAGACTATAAAATTCAGCGCCCTCAACCACAAAGTGATGCTTTTGATACTGCAGATATAAAGCCTGAAAGCTAGCGAGTAGGGCATTCATTCCTTCGCAAACTGGCTCGGTGATTGATGATTCAAGCCGCAGGACATTATCTGTAACTTGACTAAAGGGTTGTGCAATAACTTCTGGCATGGTGTTCTCCTATCCAAAGCGAAATGATTGAATGTATCGGGCAAAAGCCCAGAGCTAACGGAGAAGCTGACGATTGGGTGAGTGGCCCAAAAAGCAGCGTTATGTCCCTGTCAGTTAAGTGGTTGTCTGTTGACTTACTTTTGACTGAATTATCAATTGAATCAGTCAGACGTTTTCACCCTAACAAACAATGAGAAGTCCATAGTCCAGGTCTTCAAAGCGATTTGAGCAATATATTTTTGTCGGCAAAAATTATTGAGAATTTATTTCATCTTGTATTTAATATCAGTGACCTACTAAGTAGAGGTTATAGAAATCACGGTGTTTTGCATTCCAGTATGAAGATTAGGAAGAAAATGGACTCTAAAAATCAGGCTTCGAAGATCGGCACTGCGATTGAAATCAACGGTCAAAACCGATGGGCAATTTATCGTCGTCTCCAGGAACTTGATATTCCCTGTGACTGCGGGGCCTATCAACCGCTAACGGTTCAGGTGGATAATCCTGAGATTGCCATTCAAGTCTGGAGCGTTTCAAGACGAGCAATGCAACCTCGTCTACAGCTCATCCTGGCACTTGAAAGATGCTGGCAGCTCTACTCCTATCGGTCGAAGGGGTAAATTACGAAACCTACGACAAAACTATTGATTCTTTGACTTTAGACGTTCCCTCTCAACACAGTCAAACTCACCTGGGGGATAGGCATATTCTCCAGGGTTTTCTTTTGCAGCGTATGGATAGCCGTTTCATGAGTAACTCGATTGGACTTTTATTTGGATTTTTAGGTGGCTCGATCATGGCCGTGGAAGGAGGATATAAGGTCTTACCCCAAACTCAATCGGAGCGTGTTTTTAACCGTCTAGCAGATGCAAAATGGTTCCTAGCGCTGCGCTGGTGTGAGCAGTTTGAGACGCCTGCCGGAATTCTGAACAATACCGGACAGCTCTCTTTTCATAATCAGCCCGCTTTAAACATGGGGGGTGAGGGGTTTATCCCTGCGGCCTATAGGTCCACTATCTTTAAGTTATGCCTGCCACTCAAAGCACTAGAGACAGAATTTTACAGCATTCCGATCGCGAGTAGCACAAGCTGTCGCTCCCTAGAGATTCAGGGAATTGAGATTGATCCGCGTTATGGCAAGGTCGCTCTAGTGCGGGACTATCACCAATATTTTTCACTGACCCCGGTTGCAGCATAGCTGGCATCAATTTCGTTCCTGAATTTGACTTGATGTGATCACAGCCCCCTGTTCTCTATCCCTAGACGCTCCTATGTCAGCCACTTCTGATATCTCATTGCAGCTTGCGGGTGTACCTGAAACGCTACTCATTACACTCTATGCACGAGCGGCTGAAAGCCAAAAGTCTGATGCCATTTTACAGGATGAAAAGGCGATTGAAATCGCTCAGCGGCTCGACTATGACTTTGCGAAATTCGAGCCAGGATGGTCATCTCAGTTGGGCTGTGTGATTCGGGCTTGGCACATCGATATGCTAGTCCAAACCTTCATTGACACCCACCCTGAAGCAATAATTGTTAATTTGGGGGCAGGGCTTTGCACGCGCTATTTGCGCCTAGAGACAGCCCAAGTCCGCTGGTACGATATCGACTTTCCCGAGGTGATTGAGCTACGGCGGCAGTTGTTTGAGGGATGAGATCGCAACACTGTGATCGCGTCTTCTATCTTAGACTTTGCCTGGATAGATGCAGTTGATCATCAGCCGAACCAACCCGTGATGATTATCTATGAAGGGGTTTCAATGTACCTCAGCGAAGCAGACAACCGAGCGTTATTAGAACAGCTTGAGCGTCGTTTCGGCTTTGCCCACGTTGTATTTGATGTTCTCAACCGCAAGGTTGCCAATCGTACTCGTCGCCACGACACAGTTTCTAAAACCTCAGCTCAGTTTCAATGGGGCATTGATCGCTCCCGCGAGCTGGAAACCTGGAATCCTAATTTTGTTCTGAAAGAAGAACAATTTTATCTCCAGCATTTTCTCGACTATCCCCAGCGTTTACCCACGACGTGGCGGGTAATCAGTCAGCTACTCCCAGCGCTCCCAATGGCGCTCTTCAAAAACTCAGGCCGAATTGTGCGATTGCAACTGGGACCAGAACCGATATGACAAAGGGAAAGAGTGCGTTTAAAGCGACTCCAATTCAGGAAAGTAATGACCTTAGTGCTGAAATTCGGTTAGATCAGCCTGCTCAACGGATTGTTTGCCTGACGGCAACCGGGCTTGATTGCTTGGTTGAACTGGGGCTAGAGCCAGTGGGCTATCTTAATCAGGGCGTCGCTGACCGACCGGAGTTTTACGGCGATCGCGCTCGATCATTCATGAACGCCGGATCGTGGATTTTTCCAAACTGGAAAGCTATTCGCCAAAGCCATCCCGATTTGATTTTAGGCTGGCATTTCCCCCACCGTTTTTATAAGCAACTCAACCGTATTGCGCCGCTCTTGCTGGTGGAAGGAGCGGGTTATGATGCCGCTGTCGCTAGACTGCAGCGGGTCGGTCGTTGGACGGGGCGAGAGAGACAGGGGAAGGATGCGATCGCAACCCTCACCCAACAGATTCGAGATATGCAACGGCTGCTACAGCACCAATCTCAACCGACTGTAATAGTCATGGGCGGTGCAACCATCAATCGCAGGTTGAACTGCTATCCCGTAGAAACGGATACGGGGACGGTCGGTAGTGTTCTGCAGCAATTTACAAATTTCCCTTGGTCAAAGCCAAAGCCTGAGCGCAGAGAAGTTGGACTGATCTACCTCTCGCTGCAGCGAATTTTGACGGTTGATCCTGATATTATTTTTGTGCAATCTTTTAGTCCTAAAAATAAACCGCTCTCTGAGCAGCTTCATCAGCATCCGACCTGGAGGCAGCTTAAGGCTGTGCAGACTCAACAGGTCTATGAAATTGAGCCATTTTGGCACTGGGGCAACGGCACTCGTTTGATCGGGTTAATGTTAGAGCGGCTTCTGCCCCTTATCTATCCTCAATCTTTTGCAGAGACTAATGTACAGGGAGTGAGATAGCGAGAACTCTGCGTTCTTAAATGAATGATCGCTATTCATCTGCGTGCGATTCCTGGCTGTCAATCAGTGCTGGATCGTTTGCCTGAGACAAAGGCGGTAAGCAATATCCACCCACCCCAACTAACACAAGTGCCAAAGATGTGAGGATATAAAGTAGAGCAGTGCCTGCACCGAGTTGAGTTCCCAGTATTGGTTCAACGACCCAGGCCACTTTTTTTGAATGCACTGCAGGTTCAAAAATACGCTCAGCCAGAGGACCGGCAATCAGGGTTGCGATTGTGCTTACTCCTTGCAACACCAGTGAGTTCGCGGCAAACACTCGACCTTGAATCTCAGGTGTAGTGCTCTCCATCCAGATTGCTGTTTCTGAGCTACCCAACAGCGGAAAGTTAAGGGATGAAAAAAACTGAGCAGGCACCCAGACCTTGAGATTTTGGCCCAGTCCAAAAAATGTTTTGGCGAGTCCTGCCCCCATAAAACCAATGAGTAGTCCATGAATACGCTGTTTAGGGCCGCCCCAAGCAGTCAACACGATCGCACCTGTGACGCCCCCGATACCTGCAGCCGTTCCAATAGCACCCAAAACCTGAGCGTTGCTGCCGGAACGAGCAAGAATCATGGGGTCATCAATGGCGCTGCCGAGATCATGGAAGAACCAAAACAAGGCTGTAATGATTAGCAAGCGCAGTAGGTGCGGATGCTGCCAGATATAACGAATGCCAAATGTGGTTTCTTGCCAGAGTCGAGAGAGTTTTCCTGTCTGCTTGGCAGAGCCTGTTTTTTCTGGAGGGGGCTGAGGAATGTGGGAGAGGAGCAGGGTTGCGATCGCAACGCCAAAGGTCGCCAAATCAATCATCAAAACCCCCGCTAAACCAATGACAGGGTAGAGCAGGCCCGCTGCGGCCGGAGCAATAATAATAGAGCCATAATGCACAACAGAGTTCATGCTGTTGGCACGGGTATAGTGCTGGACCGGAACCAGTGTCGTTATGGAAGTGGAATAGGCCAGCTGCTGAATTTGACCGAAGCCGCCAATGGCAGCCGAAGTCAGGTAAAGATGCCAGAGGTGGAGCTGTCCGGTTAAGTGGAGCAGCAGCAGAATTAGGGTAGAGAGGGCTGAAATTGCATCCCCCAAAATCATCAGATATTTGCGATTAAAGCGATCCACAATGATGCCCGCAAAGAGGGCAACCGGAATCTGAGGTAACTCGTAAAAGAATCCCACTAGCGCCAGAGCCGTTGCGGAGCCTGTAAGCTGCCATGCCCAAAGCGTTAGAGCAAAGCTGGTCATATAGCTGCCAATGGTAGAGACCAGTTGACCCAGCCAAATTAGAGTGAAGGTATGCACGGTAGTGGTTTATCGCTTAGAGAATGCATTAGGGACCGTGATGTTCTGAGACGTTATGAAATACGGTCGTGTTTTTCTATGCGTGAGGCGGGGACTGTAAACTGAGCCTTATTTTCGATGGATGTGCAATGCGGCGTGACCCTCTGTTCTACAAGCTGTTTCAGCAATCGCCCGAGCTGCTGTTCGATCTGCTGGGGGAAAGACCGAATAATGCGGCTGGCTATCGATTCGATTCAGTTGCCGTCAAGGAACCCAAGTTCGAAATTGACGGGGTGTTCCTGCCGCCAGAGGGAGATGAACCAGGTGTCGTTTTCTTCTGCGAAGTCCAGATGCAAAAGGATGAAGAACTCTACGAGCGATTGTTTAGTGAATCGGCGCTGTACTTTTACCGCAACAGCGCTCGTTTTTCAGATTGGCAGGCGGTGATCATTTATCCTTCTCGCGCGGCTGAACAGAGTAAGCTTCATCCCCATCGATCGCTGCTCAATGGCAACCAGGTTCATCGCGTATATCTGAATGAGGCGGGAGAGATCGACTCTCTTCCGATTGCTGTAGGGGCAATGGTGTTGACGATTGTGAAAGAGAATGAAGCGCCTGAAGCTGCGAGGGATCTGATCGCACGTACTGAGCAGGCGGGATTCACTTTGGAGAAAAGACGAGACATAATAGACATAGTGACTTCAATTATGGTGTACAAACTAAAGAACGCGAGTCGAGCGGAGGTCAAGGCAATGTTAGGTCTAGATTTAACAGAGGAACCTCGTGCTATTCGAGAGGCCAAGGCAGAGGGAAAAGAGGAGGGGATTTTATCTGTGGTGATGCGCCAGTTGACTTATCGCCTAGGACAAATGCTGCCGGAAGAAATGCGATCGCACCTTGCCTCTCTTTCTTTGCCTGAACTTGAAGATTTGAGTGAGGCACTGCTAGATTTCACGAGTTTGGCAGATTTACAGAGCTGGCTGGAGGAGCGGTAGATTTATCGAGTAGGAGCATTCTCGGCCATCGTATTTTTGTGATCTGACTTCGAGCCTTGTGAATCTGGAACTTTTACCAAATATTTGAAAAGGTCATCGATTACGGCATCAGCAGCTAAGGGATTTCCGCCCCGCCATGTTGCAAGATTGACGGGATAGACTTTCCCTTGCTGTACAGCTTTCAGTTTGTGCCAAAGGGGTTTCTGCTTAAGCTGCTCTAAGGCATCTGCAGAATCTTGATCTGCATCGACAACCAGAAAAATAATGTCGCCATCAAACTGAGTGAGGGCCTCTTCAGAGAGAAAAACAAGTCCATTTTCAACTTCAATATCCTGAGCAGGGGGACGACTTAGGCCGACATCTTCAAGAATCATGCCGCTAAAAGAGTTTTTGACATCCGTGGCCCAATTGCCGCAGCAGACCCTCACAAATGAGATTTCAAGATCCGAGTAAGCTGGACCAAGGGCTGTTCTCAACTCTTGAATACGTTGATCGTACTGCGACCATATTTGTTGGGCTGCTTCGGTTTTACCTAAAGCTTGAGCCACAAAATCAAAGTGTTCTTTCCAAGAAGGGTAGCCCTTCCAATCATCTAAAACGGTTGGAGAAATTTGTGAGAGTTTGTCATAGACTGGCTCAGAGTCATATTGCAGGCCAATAATAAGATCGGGTTTAAGCGATAGAATTTTTTCTAGGTCAGGCTGCTCTTCTTTGCCTACAATTTCAATGCCCTGTAGTCGTCCTTCTAGATAGGGCGGAGCTTTTTGAAAATCAAAGTCTTGTAAAACTGTACCAATCGGCCGTACGCCTAGTGCGATCGCATCTGCCATTGTGGGCGAACTCAGGGCCACTAAGCGCTGGGGGGTAGTAGGAACACAGCTTTCTCCCATTGCATGTTGAATCGTTCGACAATCAGTGGGGGAAGTGACAGCCGGATTTGAGGCGTGATTACAAGCGATGATCAAGGCGGTCATTGCGAATAAGAGAAACATTCGGAAACTGCGATTGCAATGGATTGAAATCCAATTAATCGTAGATTTTCCATAGAGTACTGTTTTCTTTAACTGTATTTTTTTCACAACTTGACTGAACTTATTCTACTGAAATATAAAAGATCTAGGTCATTGTTTAAGAACTCAGCCCCAATCCTAAAACTCATAAGAAACTGACAATTGGACAGTAAGGGGGTCAGCGACGTTAACTCTGAGAATGTCGTCACTAGATTCTATATAGTCAATGTCAAACAGATTTTTCACATTCAACCCAATTTTGAATCTATCGCGTTTATAGTAAATAGCTGCATCGGTTCTGAAATAGCTCGGTATTTGAAAAGAATTCTCTAAATCTCCCTGCCGCTCTCCGACATAGAATAGCCCTAGACCAAAACCCAATCCTGCCAAGCTACCGCTAGGTATGGTGTAAGTCGTCCATAGGCTAGCAGAGTGCTCCGGCACATTTGCAAAGCGATTGCCCACGGGAATATTATTGTCTTCCGTCACTTTTGCATCTGTGTAGGCATAGGACGCAATCACGTTCCAATTGGGTAGAATTTCTCCCTGGGCCGATAGCTCAACTCCACGACTGTGCTGCTCTCCTGTTTGAATTTCAAAGGCAGGATTATTAGGATCGGTTGTCAGAACATTCGATTGAGTGATGTCGAAAAAAGCAAGTGTGGTCGAGAGTCTTTTATCGAGCCAGTCCGCTTTGACACCAACTTCGTATTGAGTTCCGCGAGAGGGTGAAAATAGTTCGCCAGTCGCACTAATGCCCGTGACTTGTTGAAAGGAGCGGCTAAAGCTGCCGTATAGAGAAACATTTTCAATGGGCTTGAAAAGAATTCCGACTCTGGGGCTAAAAGCTGTATCACTTTGAGATTCTTCCGGGGTGCCGTCACTAAAACTCTCAGTGGAAGAACGTATAAAATCAATTCGCCCACCTAGCACAAAGATGAGGCGATCATCCAATAAGCTTAGCTGATCTTGAAGATAAAGTCCTATCCCTCTATTTGTATCTCTACCTTGAATTTCAGCAACAGGAATCGGCCCCTCAATACCGGTAAATACTGGCTCAAAAATGTCAATGTTTCCAGCATCAACAGAGCCAAAGGTAAAATTAAAAAAGTCTTCTTCAAAGCTATAATCAATACCCGTTGATAGCTTGTGGGTAAAAGGTCCTGTCTCAAACTGACCTGTTATATAGGCAGTTGCTTGAAAATTATTAAAATTATCTTGACCGAAAAATACAGATCGCTCTAACGTTCGCAAGTCATCCTGTAGCGCATCGGCAAAGGCTTCTCTTTGCTCAATTTGAAAATTATTGTAGCGAAATGTATGGTGCAGCTTCCAGTTATCGCTCAATTGATGCTCTAAGTTATAGCCAACTTGAATAATTTGTCGATCATTACCGTCAAAATCAGGTTCTCCCACAAACTGATCTCTCGGGACTTCGCCGTTGGGGTTATCTAAAACAGTACCAACAGCAGGTAACCCAGTTCGCTGAGGAGTTTTTGAGTTGAGGTACAGTCCTTCAAAGGTTAGCTTTGTTTGGTCGCTGATATCCCATCTCAGTACAGGTGCGATTGAGATACGATCAACATCAACATTATCTACATCAACACGTGTATCTGAATGCAGGTACGAAGCATTGAAACGGTAGCTCAATGTCTGATCGCTGTTGAGAGGACCGGAAAGATCTACCCCTCCGTCAAAGGTATTGAAACTGCCATAGCTGGCCGATAGCTCATAGAAAGGGGATGAAAGAGGCTGTTTCGTGACGATATTGATGATGCCACCGGGAGAAATTTGACCACCAACAATAGATGCAGGGCCAGAGAGAACTTCCAGTCGCTCTACATTACTCAAGTCTCTGGGCAGAGAGAACGAAAAGGCTTCAGGGACGCCATTTCTCAAACTGGGAGAAGAGACATCAAAGCCTCGAATATTCACATTGTTAAAGTTAGCGTTAGGCGCTGACGTTTGTGATACACCGGGTGTCGTTCTCAGTGCATCAGAAAACTTGGTGATTCCCTGGTCTTCAAACACCTGACGCGGAACCACAAACACACTGGCAGGGGTATCGAGAATAGGAGTATCAGTGCGGGTGACACCTGCTTCAGGCACAAAATATTCAGATCCGCTCTGCTCTGCCGTAACGGTAATCTCAAGCTCCTCTTCTTCAGTGCCTTCAGTACTGACGGTTCCTGGCAAAACGGCAAAGGCTAAACCCGATGCAGAGGCTGTAATTTCAGCCGTAGGCGGAGCGTCTGTGCCCGTAATCGCCACCCGCACCTGATCATTCGGTAAACTCGTCACGCTCACTAGAGCAATCCCCAGCACTGGGTTAACTTGCTCAAACGTCTCTTCCTCCGGCAGTGATAAAACTGCATTCGGAATTTCAGCAACTAGAGTGTTCTCCGATACCGTTGTTGCTGGAGTTTCTAAAGTCCCGTCAGTTGTATCCAGCGTCATCTGTAAACCGGCTTCAGTTTGTTCTAGATTGACGCTGATAATTTGCACTTGTGATGCTTTAATTTGAGCTATCCAATCTTTGACTGTAGAAGCTGGGGGTTGCTGAGAAAGGCTTTTTCCCGTCTTAATGGTCTGATCTGCAGCAACAAGTCCTTCTACAGGCTGATTAGCTAAATGCTTGGTCTTTCCTAAATTTTCTGCATTAGACTGCTCGGCCCAAGCCACAGGTGTCATCCCTAGCCAACCTATCGCTAACAGCCCAAGTCGTACCGTTTTGGTAACCATCATTTCCCACACCACTCAACCATCAGATCCACCGATAATATGCAAACAAGAATTATTTGCAATTAAATTCTATGGGGCGTGGAGCGTGTGTTTCTCTTTGAAGCGGACTATTTTTCTCTTTAAAACGGACTATTTACGAATATCTTCTACGTTTTGCCACCTGGTACCCTTTGGGGGACATCCCAAACCGTCGCCGGAACGTGCCACTAAAGGCTGTGGGGCTAGCATAGCCAACGGCTATCGCGACCGCCGCCACTGATTGTTGCTGCCTAAGAAGCTGGCAGGCTTTTTCCATCCGATACTGGGTTAAGTAGCCAAAAACAGTTGTACCGAACACCTGCCGAAAGCCTTCTTTGAGCTTGCGATCATTGAGTCCTGCTAGCTGCGCTAGTTGCTCAAGAGAAGGCGGATCAACCAAGTGTTTAAGTAAAATACTGCTAGCGTAATGGATACGATCCACATCGTCTGTAGACCAATTGGGGGTCATCAATGGAGCGCTTGATTGGCTCATCTGATCTAGCCGTAACGCGATCAGCTCTAAGACTTTGCTTTCCCAAAAGAGCCAGCGGGTTAAGCCTTGGTAAGGACAATGCAAAATTTGATGAAGAGCCGTTTGCATGGTGGCCGTCGTCGGAGCAACCTGCCTGAATTTTTTATGACTGAACTGCGGATTTCGCATTAGCTCACAGAAGGTGCAGGGGAGCGCCTCAAGCTGTTCACCCACAAGGGTCTCGAATAGATAAGGTTCGATATGAATATCAAGCTTCAAGATCCGTTCTCCAGCTTGCCAGTCAAACTGTCCACCATCTGAACTATCCCAACTGACATCGAGAAAATTATGGTGGACTTGAACCCCTTCAGCTCGGTTATGACCCGAGAGGAGAAAGCTCATCTCTAATCCCAGTCGAGCAGGTTCATAACCTTGACTACTGCTCAATTCGACAATCAAATCGTCCTGGAGCGTATAGTCATCAATTAAGACGGATAACCCTGGTCGCAGGTTGACATCCTGACGGTAGCCATAACTACGTCCCGTAGCATCGTTGAGAGGAATACTCCACGGCTGCCGAATAGCTTGCTGCAATTCCGCTGCGTCAGGATACTGGCTCAAATATTCAGGGATAGAGAGAAACAGAGTCATGCAATCTAAAGATCTATTGCCTACGGCAGGGAAAGAGCTTATCAGGAAATTGTATCATTAAGACAAGAGGCATAGCCCTTTACCCCGTTGAGCGAAAGGTCAGGTAGAGGTTTATTCAGGGTGAGGAGACTTTGGTAGCTCAAATTCTCTCAGCGGATCTGTCGCTGAATATTTAACGAATGAATGTAACCTTAATTAGGAACAATTTTTAATTAGTTTTCTATCTGTGGCTACTATTGCGCCTAAAAGTCGATCTTCTAGACCTGCCCTTTCTATGGGTTTGGGGATACTTGTGGGGTTAGGGCTGCTTTGCATCTGTTTTATGGCCAGTGTGGCTTTGGGTGTTGCGGATATCAGCCTGCAGACGGTTTTCCATTCTCTAACTGCATTTGATGGCTCGACAGAACAACTTATTATCCGCACCGTTAGGCTACCGCGCTCCTTCACCGCTGTGCTTGTGGGGGGATCCGTTGCCGTCGCCGGAGCCATGATGCAGGGATTGACCCGGAATCCTCTGGCAGATCCCGGTATCTTGGGGATTAATGCTGGGGCTTCACTCGCCGTTGTCGGGTCGGTCTTTTGGCTCGGCACAACCTCACTGAGCATCTATGCCGGATTCGCTCTTCTAGGGGCAGGAATTGCAGCCGTCACCGTCTACTTCCTGGGCTCATTGGGGCGCGGCGGATTGACGCCGCTCAATCTCACTATTGCGGGGGCCGCTTTCACTGCGCTGGTCTCCTCGATTACGACAGGCGTCTTAATTTTGAGCCAGCGCACTCTAGAAGAAATCCGCTTTTGGTTAGCTGGATCGGTGGCGGGTCGAGACCTCGATTTGGTGGTGCAGGTTCTACCTTTTCTAGCCGTTGGTATGATTATTGCCTTGTTAATGGGGAAACAGCTCACGACCCTGAGCCTGGGTGAGGACATCGCTCAGGGGCTGGGCCAAAATACACTCTGGATTAAGGTCGCTGCTGCAGTGAGTATTGTATTGTTGGCCGGTGGCTCAGTTGCGATCGCAGGTCCAATTGGTTTTGTCGGTCTGATCATTCCTCACATCGTCCGATTTTGGGTAGGCGTTGATTACCGCTGGATCTTGCCCTACTCCGCAATTACCGGAGCTATTCTTTTACTGATTGCCGATATTGGGGCAAGGCTGATTATTCAGCCCCAAGAGCTACCGGTCGGTCTGGTAATGCCGCTGGTGGGCGCACCATTTTTCATCTATCTGACTCGCTGGCAAGTAAGGCGTTGATATGAAACAGCAATGGCTCATTTTGCGTCCCTCAAGTTTGCCGATCTCGATGCACTTAGATCGACGAGTTCCAGCGATCATATTGGGATTAGTCTTAGTTACGTTGGCGGCAATGGTTCTGAGCGTGGGGCAAGGTGAATATTTTGTTCCGCCGCTGGATGTGATTAAAACGGTGCTGGGTCTTGAGACAGATAATCCAGACTATGCCTTTATTGTGATGACTCTGCGGCTACCGAGAACTTTAGTTGCCTGGGGTGTAGGAATGGGACTTGCGATCGCAGGCACAATCACCCAAGGAATTACTCGAAATCCCCTCGCATCACCCGGCATCATCGGCGTTAACGCTGGAGCCTCCCTAGCCGCCGTCACCCTAATTGTGCTCTACCCAGAATTGCCCATCGCTTTTATCCCCCTCGCGGCTTTCGGTGGCGCACTAACCGTCGCCATTCTCATTTATCTACTGGCCTGGAAAGGTGGTAGCTCACCCGTGCGTTTGGTTCTGGTTGGCGTTGGCTTCAGCTTGATTGCGGGTGCCTTAACTAACTTGATGGTTACCTTTGGCAATATCTATAACGTGAGTCAGGCATTGGTGTGGCTAGCCGGTAGCGTCTACGGTCGCAGTTGGGAGCAGTTGACGGTGTTTGCCCCCTGGCTACTGGTGTTTGGGTTCCTTAGCCTACTCATGAGCCGAGAACTCAATGCTCTGCAGCTTGGAGACGATATTGCTCGAAGCTTGGGCAGTCGTCTAGAAGTGCAGCGAGGGTTACTGTTGCTAAGCAGCGTGGCCCTGGCCGGATCTTCAGTGGCAACGGCAGGCAGTATTAGCTTTGTGGGCTTGATGGCTCCTCATATTGGACGGCAAATGGTAGGACCGTCCCATGAAGGACTGTTGCCGGTGGCGGCGTTGACGGGTGGGTTAGTGGTAGTTGTCGCTGATTTATGCGGACGCTTACTGTTTGCCCCCATTGAACTACCCTGTGGGATTATCACTGCCGTGATTGGTGCGCCTTACTTTTTATATTTGTTGATTCGCGATGGCTGAAGGCCGGTCGGAGACCATCGCAACTCATAATCCCTAAGACCTAACCAAAGAGAAGTGGATTGAGAAGATGTTAACCGCATTTACAGCCAGCCTTGTATTAATCACCGTTTCTGAGCTAGGCGACAAAACCTTCTTTATTTCCGTGATTCTGGCAATGCGCCATCGTCGTCGCTGGGTTTTTGTTGGGGCCGTCACAGCTCTGGCCTTAATGACAGCGCTATCAGTACTCGTCGGGCAAGCTGCTACCCTAATGCCTCAGCACATCTTGAAATGGATCGAGATAAGTTTATTTATCATCTTCGGTCTGAAGCTGCTTTACCAAGCCAGCAGAATGCCTAAAACAGGCTGTGCTTCTGAAGAACAAGAAGCCGCGGCAGCCGTGGAAAAAGCTGAACAAACACGGAACAGCACGCCTTTTGCAGTCATTGCGGAAACCTTCGGGCTAACCTTCATTGCCGAGTGGGGCGATCGCACTCAAATTGCCACCATAGCCCTCGCAGCAGCTAATCCCCCCATTGGGGTTGTATTAGGAGCCGTACTGGGTCATGCAATCTGTGCCGCAATTGCGGTGAGCAGCGGTCGATTCATCTGCGGACGGATCTCAGAACGGACCCTTACGGCGGCAGGGGGTGGGCTCTTTTTACTGTTTGCAGTTGTGGCCCTGCGGTCTTCCTGACCTAGAGTGGTTAACTTGCTTGATTTGCGGGTCTCATCAAGCGTATGATTAGCGAGAATATTTCTTGTTAAGATGTATTTCGCTGAGGCGTGTTTGCTCTCAAGCAGCACAGTCTCGATAAAAGTGATAAAGCACACGTTAGTTCTAGCTTTACCCAGAAACAAGCCTCATATTTTCTGATAAACTTGCGGATTCTTCTACACCTGAATGAAAGATCTTGATATCAAGAGCACCACTGAGCTACTCAATCAAATCATGGAATTTGAGCTAGCTGGCGTAGTTCGTTACACCCACTACTCTCTAATGGTGACTGGACCAAACCGCATCCCGATTGTGGCCTTCTTCAAGGCGCAGGCTGAAGAGTCATTGCTTCATGCTCAAGAAGCGGGGGAGATCATTACCGGCTTAGAGGGGCATCCCAGCCAGCGCATCTCTACCATTGAAGAAACTCATCAACATTCGGTCACAGATCTTTTGCAAGAAAGCCTCAACCATGAACAAACTGCATTGGAGATGTATAAGAAGCTCTTAGATGTGGTGGAGGACGCTAGCATTTATCTGAAAGAATATGTTCGCACCAAAATAGGCCAAGAGGAGATGCATAATCTCGAAATCAAGAAAATGCTCCGTGATTTTAGTTAAACCTCTTCGCGCTCTGGCAATGGTTTCCTCGTAAATATTTCAAGTCTTCATGGTTAACTCTATTTCCTCAGTAGCCTTGACAACTCGTAATCTAACACTGGCTTACGAAGGTAAGACCATTATTGAGTCTCTTAATTTGGCGATTCCAACCGGTAAGATTACGATGTTGGTGGGGCCAAATGGCTGCGGCAAATCTACCTTACTGAAGGGACTTGGACGCTTATTGAAGCCTAGGCAAGGGACGGTGTACTTAGGCGAGGATGCGATCACAAAACTTTCAACAAAAGAGATTGCAAAACGCCTAGGCTTGCTGCCCCAAGGCCCCACTGCACCCGAGGGTTTGACAGTGAAAGATCTGGTCGCTCAGGGTCGCTACCCTCATCAAAGCTGGTTGCAGCAATGGTCTAAAGAAGACGAGCAAAAGGTGAATTGGGCTTTGTCTATTACTCAAATGCAGGAATTTACCCACTGTGCTCTGGACAATCTATCTGGTGGACAACGCCAGCGAGCCTGGATCGCTATGACTTTAGCTCAGGATACCGAAATTTTACTATTAGATGAACCCACAACCTATCTTGATCTTGCGCACCAGATAGAGATTTTAGATTTGCTCTATGACTTAAACCAACAGCAGAACCGAACGATTTTGATGGTGCTGCACGATCTGAATCAGGCGTGCCGGTATGCCGATCATCTAGTGGTGGTAAAAGCAGGCAAAATTTGCAGCCAAGGCAATCCCAAACAGGTGATGACTGAAGCAATGATGCGAGCAGTATTCGGCTTAGAGAGCCAGATTATTAGCGATCCAGTTTCTAGAACTCCCTTATGCATCCCAATAGGACGAAAAGGAGCAATAAAACCGAAACTGTCAGCCCTGAGTATCCAGCCTGAATAAGTGGAGCCGTTCTGATACGATCAGAATCTGGGCTGTGTCGCAAATACTAAGCTATAGCTACCTTGTCATCCCTAAAAAGAGACCACACAACCGATGAATGACTTGCTCAGCAATCAACAAGTTTTGCATTTGCTCAGAGGGCATTTATAAAGTGAATCTTTAGGCCGCTAATCGTTTCAGCATGATTCTCGTCATCACCGCATAGATAGCCGCCTCACTCATGTCTGGTAAGCGCTCGTAATCCTTACTCAAACGCCGATACCAGTTGAGCCACTCAAAGGTGCGTTCAACGACCCACCGCTTAGGTAAAAGTTCAAACTCTGGCCCCATGCGTTGAATCACTTCGACCTTTGCTTGAATCATCAGCCATACCGCCAATGCAAGCTTGTCGCCGCTATAGCCGCCATCAACCCACAATACCTTGACGTAATTGAGACATTTTCGGTACTCATCCCATAACTCCATCAGGGCATAGGCGCTAGCTAATCGTTCACTGGTGTTGGCCGCAGTGACCACCACCTTCAACAGCAGATCTAAGCTATCGACGAGGACATGACGCTTTCTGCCTTTGACTTTCTTGCCGCCATCAAAGCCATACACCTCTTCCCTTTTTCAGTCGTTTTGACCGACTGACTATCTGTTGCAAGTGCGCTGGGATGGGCATCTCTGCCTAGCTTTTGGCGTAGTTGCTCACGCAGTCTATGGTTCATCTGTTCCCAGTGGCCATGGCGCTGCCATCTGCGGTGGTAGAAATAGACTGTTGAGCTGGGCGGAAAATCATGGGGAAGTAGGTGCCATTGACAGCCTGTTTTGAGTTGGTAGTAGATCGCATTACAAACTGAGCGCATATCTACTGTGCGGGGATGACCGCCTGTTTTAGCTTTAGGAATCAAAGGCGACAAGATAGACCACTCTGCATCGGTCAGGTCAGTGGCGTAGGGTTTATCAGACATAGAGTGCAAAACAACGCGACACTTGAAATCTATGATCAATAGACAACTAACTACCCTCACTTCAGCTTTCCTTTATAAATAGCCTCTAAAACTAATACTGCAAAAACATCTTAGCAATCACTCCTTAAAGGAGCAGTGCCAGTCAAGTGTGGAAGACAATTAGATTTTCTGGATTACACCGACGACTGATCGCACCAACTTTTTACGACACAGCCCAAGCAATTATGAAGTCCGCGTCCCTGCGATTCTTCTGATCTGCCTATTGGAGATTGAACGGAAACGGTTTCCAGGGAATCCATTGCTCCCAGAGCTGCGCCATTGTGCCATCAGCCTGTAAGGCTGAAAGTGCATCATCCAATTTTTCAACTAACAGAGGCCGATCTTTGGAAACACCGATCGCAAACTGAGCCTGAGTTGGCAAGCTAAAGGCCAGGCGAAGATTGGGATCTTACTCTGCAGCGACCATCAACACCAGTTCATCATCAATGAGGGCATCAATCTCCCCAGCCCTCAATGCTGCCAACATCTCAGGCAGAACCTTATCGCTGCCGGGGTAGGGAACTGCGATCGCATCCGCAAAACCCCCAACCAAGACAATATTAGTACTGTCTGCTAAGCCCCCAACTCGCTGCCCCCTCAGCTCATCCGGCGAGGAGATAATATTAGTCTGCCGCACCAACACAGCCTCATCAAATAAACCGTAGGGCTGGGTGAACGTCACCCACTGCTGTCGCTCAGGTGTGATCGCCTGATTGAACCACACAACATCATAGGGACTGGTTCTGGGGCTAGTAAACTGCAGACAGGCATAGAAATCCTGCATCGGCAGATTGTGCCACACGGGGGTGAGACCAAGATGCTTGCAGACCGCGTGGGCCAAGCTGGGTTCATATCCAATGCGGTGGCCTCCGGGCGTCATCGAACTCATGGGACGGGCATCGAAGTTGCTAGCCACGATGTTCAGATAACCAGACTGAACCGTCAGTGAGGTTTGAGATTGCATAAAGGGTAACGAAGCACACTAATTTTTAAAGCAGAAAACTTATTATGACAAGTAGAAAATGTTGGCGTTGATATATCAACTACATTTTTCTCTTGCTGAAGACAGAGGATACCGTGATGACCTATCAGCCTATCCGTCTTTCTCCAACTCAGATTGAGCAACCTAAAGCCGATGGATTTCTGATTCTTGAAAATTTTCTACCCCCCGATTTTTTTACTGAATACATCTATGGTCGCTACAAACGGGTCGGCAATATCGAGATGGACGAAAGCTTTTGCCCGGTGCTTTGGCAAAAAGATAGTTGTAGAAGTCCTCATCTATCTGATTACTGTACAGATTCTTTGAGCAACGCTTCTATCTCCGTTGTATAGATCCTTTTTATACATAGAGCCCTTTTATACAGGGTTGGCTGCGTAATCTTCCTTAGCCTCTTAGAAGGAGAGACTTAGGAAGATTCCAGAATTTACCACCCATTACAACGCGCTACATACAGCCTCGTTCATCTAACTTCTCCGTTATTTTGGGAAGCATCCGATGGCTATTGCTCAAGAAAGAGTTACATCGATTAGCACCAGCCCTTCCCTCCTAAATATCATTTCTGCTGCCGCTAATTCCACTATTCAAAATCAGGTTTTATAGCAATACACGTATTGATTAGGACATAAAAATGGCTGAAACCCATCTGTATCAAAGAAAGGCTGTCCCAACTCAGCCGGGTACAGCTATAAGTAGTGCTTAATACAGTCTGTTTGTGGCAATCGCTGCATACTCTTGACATAACAAGTTGGCTGAGATCACCTCAGAATAAAAACCAAGAAAAATATTTTGACGACCGTCCAAAGTCTATGACGCGGGCCTATTTTATAGAACTTGAGCCGGTTGTATAAGTACACCTGGAAGCTTTTTGTACTGACGCAATTTGCACATAGTTTCACATTTACTGGGCAGGCAAATGGTTCGCCATTGCCTCATTCCTGGCAATCTCAAGGAGTGATTAAGTTATGACCCCCGAATCGCAAGAGTTTTTGGCAACGTTCGTCTCGGAGTCCTATTACTATTGGGCATCCGTCTTTATGCTAGTCATTCACGTTGGCTTTCTAGCCTACGAAGGTGGAGCCTCTCGGGCTAAGAATGTACTGGCAACGATGACTAAAAATCTGCTGACGCTTTCTATTGTGGGCCTCACCTTTTTCTTCTTTGGCTGGTGGGTCTACAATGCCTTCCCCCTCTTCCCGCTGACAGGCGGCATTGTTGGTCCCTGGACGGATCCAAATGCGGAAGGCACCGTTGGCGAAGTACTGGCACTGGTTCAGGCCTCCTATCCTTGGTCCCCGGCCTTAGGGCCGAACGTTTCCGATAATTTGACCGGCGTTTTCTGGTTTGCTTTTGCCCTCTTTGCCATGACCACCGCCTCAATTCTGTCCGGGGCAGTCATCGAAAGAATAAAGGTGGGAGCCTATGCGATCCTGGCCGTTGTGCTGGGTTCCTTTACCTGGGTTGTCGCTGCGTCTTGGGGCTGGAGTCCCTTCGGCTGGTTTTTTACCCAGTTTGGCTATCACGACTTTGGCTGTTCAGCCGTTGTTCACGGGGTTTCTGGCTTTTTTGCACTGGGAGTATTAATCAACCTTGGTCCTCGGATTGGTAAGTTTGACCCAACGGGAAAACCCAGAACAATCCTGCCCCACAATCTCCCCTTGACGATGGTGGGTCTGATGCTGATTTTTGTCGGTTTCTACGCCTTCTTGGCCGCCTGCGTTATTTTTGTACCCGGTCAGACTGTAGAAGCAACCATCTACGATACGCCGATGACACTGGCCTCCATTGGGGTAAATACGACCCTTGCCCTCGCCTCTGGCATAGTCGGTGCCTACATCAGCTCCAAAGCAGATCCGTTCTTTACGATTTCAGGAGGGCTGGCTGGCATCATCTCGGTGGGAGCGGGTCTTGACTTGTACAGTCCCGTGCTCGTCATTCTCATTGCCTTCATCGGAGCCTACACCATGCCCTTTGTAGGCAAAGCCATTGAGCAAGCTGGAATTGATGATGCCGTAGGTGCTTTTGCAGTCCACGGCTACTGCGGCATGCTTGGTGCGATGGCGGTGGGTGTGATAGCGACTGGCTACCCTCAGGGCGACGGCATTCCCCTGACAGGCTTTGTCGGACAGTTGATAGGGACGGCAGTCTGTACGATCCTTCTGGGCTTCATTCCTGGCTATGGGGTCAGCTTTGTACTCAAGAAACTCAATATGCTGCGCGTGCCTGAAGCGGAAGAAATTACAGGTTTAGACCTAGCTGATTTCAGCTTGAGAGGCTACCCCGAGTACTCAATCATTGAACAAGAAGAACACAACGGTCGGGTTTCCTCGCCCATGGCTCCTGTCTCTTCAGGAACTCCGCAACGTTAAGGAGATTGACTCATGTCCACTAGTCCATTTAGCACGATTGAAGAGTTTAAAGGCGCTGCAGACGGTCCCACTGAAGGGGCAATCTATACCTTTGCTCAAAATCCGACCCTAAATAACATTGGCTTAGTGATTGCGGTCGGGTTGTTTGTTTGGTTCATCGTCAGTACCTATGCCACCAACCACAGGACACCTCCCATAGACAAATCACTCAGTCGTCTAAGCTCATTTATCATTATCGGTTTTCTGTCCTTTGTTTCTGCTGATTACCGTTCCCCATCTCGCCCTGGGCAACCGGCTCAGACGAAACAAACCACAATTCTCCGTAAGGCACCTTCCCAGCTGGGCTTTTTAGGAGGGTTGGGGTTAGGGCTGCCAATACTCTGGAGAAGACGGTCTAAGCGACGGCAAAGACGATATCAGAAGGCCAAATCTTCTAAATTCTAAGGACTTCTCTTCTTCGTTCACATCGCGGCACGCCCATGCAGTTGAAGGACAGAGAGAGCGTACATCCCTTCCCTGCGACGTACTCTTGCACCGAGCCAAGAGACACTAGACAGCAACAGGTCTCCAGATACCACTATCTCAAGGGGAGCTGCGCTGGGAACTAGAGTCAGTACTGGAGCCAGCTACCGTTTGGTACTAAGGGAATAGCAGAAACGGTCTGCCCGCGAGATGGTTTCACCGTGCAGAATGGGCTTGTTGCGATCGCAACAAGCAGTATATCGATAAACAATCAGCGGCTGTCCGAGGGGAACCTCAAGGTGTTCGCTCATTTCGTAATCAGCATGGGTGCATTCGATCAGAGCATCGACACGCTCAATGGAGATACCGTTCTCTTCTAAAGTAGGAAAGGTCATTTTCTTCTTTAGCTGAGGAGCCAATTTCTGGCCTAACTCAGGCAGAATATAGCTGACGTCAATGGCCCCGACAGCCCCATCCATTCGCAACAACTTTTTCTGCAGATAAACACTGGCCTGAGGACTGAGCTGTAAAACTTCTCGGACTTGATTAGAAGGACGCACCTTACGGAAGGTCAAACTTTTGAACGTCAGTTGTATGCCATCATCTGCTAGATCCTGCTCCATAAAAACCAGAGGACTCGACAGTGAATAGGCCACTTTCTGCTGAGGCGTGACAAAAACGCCTTTGCCTCGCTGCGCCTTCACCAATCCCTGATTGACGAGGTTAGCAATAGCCTGTCTAACGGTAATTCGGCTGACGTGAAAAGTCTCCATCAACTGATGCTCACTGGGCAATTTCTCCCCAGGCAGATAGTCACCTGCCTCGATTTGGTGACGAAGTTTTTCAGAGATCGCGATATGCAGGGGAATGGACATAGAAATTTGGTGAACCGCTCAAGCTCTTGTATGGTCGCATACCACCTTGCTAGACATTGCAAGAGCATGCTAGATTCAACTTGTCATAACAAGTGACCTACTAGGTCATCTTTGCTAGCATCAGTTCACCTCTATGCAAACTGCAAAAACAATGGTCTCTGAAGTTTTCCAGCCCCCCAGCCCAGCGGCAGTTCCTGTTGCGAATCCCCGTCAGATTTTAGCGACCCGCGACCTTGCGGCATTGAATGAGCGCTCTAACCTCGAAGGTAGCGTGAGGCTAACGGCCCACTTAGCCATCATTGGTCTTAGCGGTTATCTGTGGGGAACTGGCTCTACTTGGCTAGCCCTACCGTCTCTTTTCCTGTACGGCATCAGCCTAGCGTTCATGTTTTGCGCGATGCACGAATGTGCGCATCGGACAGCTTTCGCCAACGCTAAGCTCAATGACGGAGCGGCTTGGTTTGCAGGTCTGCTATCGTTCTACAACAGCACCTTCTATCGGCGCTATCACAAGTGGCACCATCGCTACACCCGGATTGCAGGCAAAGATCCTGAGTTGGGTGATCTAGAACCTGAAAATGTATTGCAATACCTATGGCAGCTCAGTGGGATTCCTTGGTGGCAAGGGAAGATTGTCGGTCATCTTAAAACAGCGTTCGGGCAACTGGATAATTGTTACTTTTTGCCTGAAGCAACCCATGCAGAGGTGATTCGCTCCACTCGGCTACAGTTGGGTATAGGGGTTGCGATCGCACTTATCTCAACCACCCTTGGTCATCCTTGGTTCCTAGCAAAATACTGGCTTCTGCCATTAGCCGTAGGCCAACCCTTTCTCCGCTTCATTCTCCTTGCCGAGCATACAGGCTGCAGCAGTGATGACAATCCCCTCACCAACACCCGCACAACCCTAACCCTATCGCCGCTCCAGCTCCTAATGTGGAACATGTCTTATCACACAGAGCACCACCTGTACCCCTCCATTCCCTTTCACAGGCTACCGAAAGCACACCAGCAGTTAAAAACGCACTTTGCCCATATTGAACCAGGCTACTTGAACGTCAATCAAAAGATAGTTGCAGCATTCAAGTAAAGCTGACGAATGGGTAATGGGTAATGGGTGACGCGAAGCTTTTTTCGATCAGAGACTTTTCGCTGCAGTGTGGGACTGTGCTACCAGAAGCGCAGCTCGTCTATCAAACCTATGGAGAGCTGAACGCAGAGCACTCCAACGCCATTCTTTATCCAACATCCTATGGGGCGCAGCATAAAGATGTAGATTGGTTGGTCCGACCTGAGGGTATTTTAGACCCGACGGACTGGTTCGTGATCATGCCTAATATGTTTGGCAATGGTCTCTCTACGTCGCCCAGTAACTGCGAAGCAGCGAAAAAACCGGGATTTTACTTCACCCACTACGACAATATTTGCGCACAGTCTGAACTGTTAAAAAGTCTTGGTATTGAGCAGTTGGCACTGATCTACGGCTGGTCAATGGGTGCACAGCAAGGGTATCACTGGGGAGCCATTTATCCTGAGCGAGTGCAGCGGATTGCAGCGCTGTGTGGAACGGCAAGAACCACTGACCACAATCGTGTTTTTCTCTACAGCCTCAGGGCCGCTCTCAAAACCGATCCAGCCTGGAATGGTGAACGGTTTGAGGGTATACCAGAACGCGGATTTCACACCTTTACTCAGATCTATGCAAGTTGGGCTGCATCGCAGGCTTATTATCGAGCTAAGCCTTATCTAGATTGGGGCTACAGCTCTTTGGAAGACTATCTATTGCAGAGCTGGGAAGCAGGCTATCGTAAACGCGATCCGCACAACTTATTAGCCATGATTGAAACTTGGCTGCACTGTAACGTCAGTGATAATCCCATCCACCACGGTGACTATGTTCAAGCAATGGCATCTATCTCAGCGCAAACGCTGGTGATGCCTGCCACAACCGATTTGTACTTCACAACCGAAGACTGTCAAGCAGAAGCCCAACTTATCCCCAACAGTCAATATTGCCCAATCCCATCAATTTGGGGGCACCGGGCTGGAAATCCCTATCAAAACCCTGAGGATGAGGCGTTTATTAAACAAGCAGTTCACCAATTGATGAGCCATTAATTCTTGACAAGATGTTGACTTATTTTCGGCTGCCACAAGGCAAGGGGTTGAATAGCTAGAATTCTAAGTCCCGCTCTTGCATTCAATTCAGAGACCTCATTCAAGAGATTCAATAAACCCGCTATGCTGACAACATCCATGACTGATAGGGAATACATCAGTGTCAGCAACCACATCTCCTTCGACCTCTAGCGCTGAATCCACCTTTATTCTGATCGATGGTCATTCCTTGGCCTTCCGGGCCTACTATGCTTTTTCCAAAGGGCGCGAAGGGGGGCTACGAACCTCCACAGGCATTCCCACCAGCGTTTGCTTCGGATTCCTGAAAAACATTTTAGAAATTCTCAAGACGCAAAAGCCTGAGTATCTGGCAGTCGCCTTTGATTTGGGTGGTCCCACATTTCGCCATGAAGCCGATGATACCTACAAGGCCGGTCGATCTGAAACGCCTGAAGACTTCATCCCAGATTTAGAAAACCTGCAGGAGTTGCTGACGGCGATGAATTTACCCATTGTCGTCGCTCCCGGCTATGAAGCTGACGACGTGATTGGTACGCTGGCAACCCAGGGGAGAGAAGCGGGTTTTAGAGTCAAGATTTTAAGCGGCGATCGCGACTTATTCCAGCTCGTTGACGATGATCATCGGGTCACGGTTCTCTACCTCAGCAACATTTTCAGTCCAGCCGCCCGCAGCGGCGCGGCCCCCAACGAATTTGGCCCTGAAGAAGTGATCAAAAAGTTAGAGGTCACTCCCCAGCAGGTCGTCGATTACAAAGCCCTCTGTGGAGACTCCTCTGATAATATTCCGGGCGTTAAAGGCATCGGCCACAAAACTGCCGTCAAGCTAATTAGCGAGTACGAGACACTGGACAAAATTTATGCTGCCGTCGATCAGGTCAAGGGAGCCGTGCAAAAGAAGCTGATCGAAGGGAAGGAATCGGCCTATCACTCTCAATTCATGGCCCAGATTGCCCTAGAGGTGCCGCTAGAGATCAAGCCCGCAGACTGCAAGCTACAGGGGTTCGAGCGAACTGCGATCGTTCCCGTCCTAGAGAAGCTAGAGTTTCAGTCTTTCCTCAGTCAGATCAACGATCTTCTACAGCAGTTCGGGGGTAAGGACACTCCAATTAAATCTGAAATCGATAGCGACCCCGATACTTGGTTCTTCAGCGCAGAAGAAACCGCTGTGGCTCAAACACCGGTAGAACCCGTTATTTTTCCCCAGATTATTGATACGACAGAAAAGCTGACGGCACTGGTACAAAGGCTGCAGAAATGCAAAACACCCGTAGCGTGGGACACAGAGACAAATAGCCTCTCGCCTCGAGATGCGGAGCTGGTGGGGATTGGCTGCTGCTGGCAGGATGATCCAAAGGAAATCGCATATATCCCCATCAGCCACGTTGAAGGGCAAAACCTAGAAAAATCGACGGCTCTAGAAGCGCTGCGGCCTGTTCTTGAAAGCGAAAATCATCCAAAGGTGCTGCAAAATGCCAAGTTTGATCGCCTCGTCCTTCGGCATCAAGGCATTGCGCTGGCAGGGGTCACTTTCGATACAATGCTGGCGAGCTACGTCATTAACCCTGAGCAGAACCATAATCTGACGGACTTGTCCCGCAATTACCTGCAGGTGGTTGCCCAAAGCTATAAAGAAATTGTCAAAAAGGGCCAAACAATCGCGGATCTGCCCATCTCTAATGTGGCGGAGTACTGTGGACTGGATGTTTACACAACCCTGCAGTTGAGTGAGAAGCTTGGGGCTGAGCTAGATGCCATACCCGAGCTGTATCAACTCTTGATGGAAGTTGAGTTGCCGCTAGAGGCTGTGCTAGCGGATATGGAAACGGCAGGGGTCAAGATTAATCAGGAATATTTGCAATCTTTATCCGAGCAGTTGGGGACCGAGCTACAGCAGCTAGAGACGCAAGCCTATGAGATGGCGGGGGAGATCTTTAATCTAGGGTCTCCAAAGCAGTTGAGTGAAATCCTGTTCACCAAGCTAGAGCTAGACGTGAAGAAGTCCCGCAAAACAAAGCTGGGCTATTCGACAGATGCCGCCACCCTAGAGAAGCTCAAGGGCGATCATCCTTTAATTGAGGTGTTGCTGTCTTACCGAACGTTGGCAAAGCTAAAGTCAACCTATGTTGATGCCCTACCAGCTCTCGTACGGGAAGATACGCAGCGGGTCCATACTGACTTCAACCAGGCAGTGACGGCCACCGGACGCTTATCGTCATCTAATCCAAATCTACAAAATATTCCGATTCGTACAGAGTTCAGTCGTCAAATTCGCGCGGCATTTGTACCAGAACCGGGCTGGATTTTGATGGCGGCAGACTATTCTCAGATCGAGCTGAGGATTTTAGCGCATTTGAGTCAAGAGCCGCGCCTCGTTGATGCCTATCGCCAGGGGCAAGACGTTCATACGCTCACTGCAAAGCTATTGCTGGAGAAAGAAGAGATTTCGTCTGAGGAACGGCGGCTGGCAAAAATCATTAACTTTGGCGTTATTTACGGCATGGGGCCACAGCGGTTTGCCCGCGAAGCAGGGGTGAAGTGGGCAGAGGCCAAGGAGTTTATTCAGAAGTTTTACGATCGCTATCCGGGGGTGTTTGACTACCTGCAGCGCATGGAGCGAGAAGCCGTTGCCAAGGGCTACGTCGAGACCATTCTTGGTCGGCGGCGTTATTTTAACTTCGACAGCCGCAGTCTGACCAAGCATCAGGGCAAGCCCGTCTCTGAAATTACCAATCTTGATCTGAGTCAGGTCAAAATGAGCCACTACGATCGCGGGCTTCTTCGAGCTGCAGCCAATGCTCCCATCCAAGGATCCAGTGCCGATTTGATTAAGGTGGCGATGGTGCAGCTCCATGAGGTATTGAAGCCGTTCCAGGCTCAGCTCTTGATGCAGGTACATGATGAACTGGTCCTAGAGGTACCGCCAGAGGAAGTGGAGGAGGTGCGATCGCAAATCAAAACTACCATGGAAACCGCCCTCCCCTTGAGCATTCCTTTGATTGCCGACGTTCATGAAGGGAAAAACTGGATGGAAACCAAATAGCGCCCACATCTTAAATTTCCGTGATATTTTGCTCGATCCTGCTGTTCTTCAGCAAGGATACAAACGTTCCTGTAATATCGAAAAAAGTATAAATTGATACGGAATCAAAACGATTATGAGAAACATTTCATCCAAACTAATTTTGCTGGGAGCCGTCTGTCTGATCTCTGCCTGTGATGCCACAGAGCAAGTCTCTTCTAAAGTGCAAGATGCGGCTCAAAATATAGGGGGAACCCAAGAACTGGTGGGCATGACGAAAGGCGTCACTCAAACCCTCAACTCAGTCAAATCAGGAAACTTCGATCAGGCTAAACAAGAATTTAGTGCCGTTCAGCAAAACTGGACAGAGGCAGAAGGCAAACTAAAAGCCAGTCCAGAAACCCTCAATAACATTAAGAGCAACGTCCAGGCCATTGCCACGGATCTGAAAGCCAGTCCCCCAGACAAAGATAAGTTGCTAGGTAACCTCCAGTCTCTATCCGGTTCAGTCGGAGCCCTTGCCAAAGGCGAAGATCCCGCCCAAACCGCCTCCGCTCCAGGAGAAACCAGCGAGAATGGCGAAACAGCCATCGGCGGTGCCGAACTGCCTCAAACAAAAGCTGAAGAAGCTCAGGCCTTTGAGAACAATCTAGTGGCGATGAAAGAAGCACTAACACAAACCAATACCGCCGTTGAATCCAGCGATTTCTCTAGCGCCAAAGACTCTTTTGGTGAAGCGAGACAAACCTGGTATAAGTTTGGCGGCAGCGTCAAAGAAAAATCTGCTGATACCTACCAAGCAATGGACCAAGGCGTAAAAACAGTCAATACAGCTCTCAACCAAGCTGAACCTGCCCAGGCAAGCATACTATCAGACTTGAGCTCGCTCTCTAGCGAACTTGATACCGTCGCTCCATCTGAGTAGCGTCATAATTTCCTAGATTGAAACCTCATTGAATCTCTGCAAAAAGGAGGTTTGATGAGGTTTTATTTTGCACCAGAACAGCCACCGTGATGTAGCTGGAGCTACCGAAGCAAAATAACTTTTCTGCTAGCTTATTCTTAGAATCTTAAAATCATAAGGATAATATCCTTCGTGAGCGCTCTTCACATTCTTATCACTGAGGCTAATCCACACCTACGTTCTCTTTTAGGGTGGCATTTACAGCAGGCAAAGTACGTTATTTCCCTTGCATCATCCCTGCAGCAAGCACAGGATATCTTTAGTCAGCAGCAGCCAGAAGCCGTCATCATTGATTCCGACCTACCCGATGGACACGGCCTTGAATTCTGTCAGTGGCTGCAGCGCCAGCCCAGCACACTAGTCCTCATGCTCTCAGCCCAAGATAGCGAAGCCGATATTGTCGCGGGCCTGAAGGCTGGAGCCGATGACTACATGACCAAGCCCTTCGGCATGCAGGAGTTTATGGCGCGGGTCGAAGCCCTAACTCGACGAAATCAGGCGTCTCTCCCTAGCCAGCTTCGGTTCGGAGACCTCAAAATAGACTTGGTTCAGCGGCAGGTTCACTACACACAGGACCTGATTGATCTGACACCTCAAGAATTTAGTCTTCTGTATGTACTAGTGCAGGCCGGTGGAGCAGCTCTTAGTCGAGTTGAGCTGCTCCAGAGAGCGTGGCCCGAAAATATTGATAACCCGCGTACGGTTGACACCCACATTCTGTCTCTCCGCAAAAAGATTGAAAATACCCCCCAGCGGCCGCAGTTGATTCAAACGGTGCGCAACGTTGGGTATCGCATGAACATGGAAGACTTGGTTTCCCAAGGGAACAGACCCACAATCTCACCACCAGAGATCCAGGAACCGTCATCGCAGACGATCCAATCATCTGAAGCCCATAGTTCTGTCTACAGAGGTAGAGCCGGAAGCCATAGTGTCTCTATTGGGCAGCCGGCTAAGGTCTCCAATGGTTGAGTCTCAGCTCGTCAAATAGTTGTGGCGGTCCAGAAAACCCAGGCATCTGCCAGCCCTAGCAACAGCGTAAAAAACAGCAAAATGCTGTACATCCAGACCTGCGCCAAAGGTTTCACGTGTTCCATTCTTAAACCGGTTTCTGCCTCAATTCTCTGAGTCATGCGCGCAAAACCGGCAACGCGCATGGGCAGCAAGTAGGCCGTCTCTGTAGAATTAATCAGGTAAAAGACGCGACCGCCCTGCCCCGTCGCTCGCGCTTTGATATCTTGAATCATTGACCACTGCAAAGACCAAGTCTGCCGAAATAGGCTCGGAACCCAGCGTGGATAGCAGACATGAATGCCCTCAGTATCTAGACGAACCTCTTCACTCAGCGCAGCCTGCAGGGCAATGCCGCCCGCGACTAACCCCAGAACAAACCAAGACAGCGGCAGATCGGCTCCCGTGACCCAAGCAAGATAGGGTAACGGCACGATTAGAGCCAGATAAAGACTCCAGAGCGTCACCCAAATCAAAGGCGAGATGCGAAAGGTGTCCGCGAGTGGCTGTGCTCGCGTTTCTGTCGTCGTCGGCAAGTTTGGCATCGCATTCCCTTTCTCTAATCTTCGGCTCTGCAGTCTATCTCGGGGAATTTGTGTCTCTCCCAATATTGTTGTAACAATTAGTAAAGAAAATAGCGATACGTAACAGTGACCTTAAATCTTGACCTTCCCGTTAAACACCAGAGCAAAAGCAGTTTTTTGATAGAGATATGGCTCGATAGTCTCACTATATTTTGGGGAGAGTGGCTAGATTTGCGCGTCCGGGTCAAGCAAATCGTGGCTTCTGGCATGGTGTCTCCGCTCATTTACATTCTTGCCTTCGGGTTAGGTCTCGGAAATTCTCTGCCAAAACCTGCTGTGGGCGACAATTATCTCGAATTTATTTTACCGGGAATGATCGCTCTGTCTTCTATGACAATTTGCTTTGCGGGTACCACATTTTCGATCTGTGGCGATCGCCTCTTTAGCAAGACATTTGAGGAACTACTGCTCCTGCCCATTCATCCCCTTTCGCTCTATCTGGGCAAGGTGATGGCGGGGGTGGCTCGCGGGCTATTAACCTCATCATCGGTGATCGTGATCGCTATTTTATTTACGGGTAAGATTTTGAGCTTTCTCAATCCGCTCTTTCTCGCACTGCTAGTTTTAAACTGTGCGGTATTCGCAGGTCTGGGGGTTTTGGCTGGACTCAGCGTACAGTCCATTGAAAGCGTCGGCCTCTACAACAACTTCTTAATTGTGCCGATGTCTTTTCTAGGGGGGACTTTTTTCGATCCGACCAGCTTGCCTCCGGTCTTCAAGGTATTGGTTTACGCTCTTCCTTTAACTTATACCAGCATGGGACTAAGAGCGGCAGCATACCAGCCTATCGCTGATTTTCCCTGGTCTACGCTGCCAATTCTGCTGCTGATGGCCTTGATCTTGGCGGGCATCGGAGGCTATCAATTTTCTCATCAGCAAGACTAGCTTTACTGTTTCATGAATTTGAAGCTTTCTCACAGGTCTCCACTGCCGTCGCTTGATTAAGCAACCGTCGCCGAGGAAACTGTACTGCAGGCAAATGAACTCGGAAGCAGCTTCCGACGCCGACTTTGCTAGTCAATGTAATTTTGCCCTGATGGACGTTGGCGATTGACTTTGCGATCGCAAGTCCTAAACCCATTCCTCCTTTGCGACTCGTCCGGGCAGACTCTGCCCTCCAGAAGCGATCAAAAATCAGCGAGAAGTGGTCCCGATCAATCCCAACCCCCGTATCCTCAACCATCACAATCGCCGTTTGATTCTGGCGCGCAACAGAAAGCGTCACCGTTCCTCCACCCGGCGTATACTGCAGCGCATTACGAAGCAAATTAGAGAACAAACGCCTGAGCTGGTGGGCATCTCCCACAACCAGCATCGGAATTAAGTTTTGAGACTGCAGCGTAATCCCTTTTGCCTGTGCTGACTCCTCTAGACAAACAGTTTGCTCTCGTAGCACCTGATCAAGCTGTACAGGCATCCAATCCTGCACAGATGAGCAAGTCGCCACAGCATCAGTGCGGGCCAAAAACAAAAGATCTTCCACCAGATGATTAATCTGTCCGGTCGCCTCCACAATCGCAGCCAGCTTGCGAGCATCTTTTGGGTGAACCCGCTCTGGATGATTCAGCATCACCTCCGCCGAGGTCTTAATCACCGTCAAAGGGCTGCGCAACTCATGGGACGCATCCGCAGTAAATTGCTTCAATCGCCGAAAACTTTGTTCAATCGGCTGCAAAGCCCGCTCCGTCAGCCACAATCCGCCCACACCCACAAAACACAAAGCAACTCCTCCACCCATGCCTAGCCCCCACACCAGACGTTTTTGAGCATTTTTGACCTCTTCAGTTGATTGGCTAGCGCGAATATATCCACGCAGCAGCGGTTCATTGACAGTATCCGTATCGCTGTGAACCGAAATCGTATACATGCGCACCTTCAAAGGCCGCTCTGAAAGAATGGTCAGATCTTGAGACTTCAAGCGGGGCGGCAGACTAGAAGAGATCTTTCCCTTACTCGCCAATAGCTCACCACTGGCACTGAACCATTCCAGACTCTGGTAGTCACGATTAAAAATGTTTCGCCAAGGCACCTCAGGGACCCGATCGAGGTATTGACTGCCGCTTCGCTCAATATCTGACAAAGACGGTGCAGCCGCCTGAGCCAACAGCGTCAGTTGCTGATCAATTTGACGATAGAACCGGCGGCTGAAAAAACTGTAAACACCAGCACCAAAAACCGCCAGAATTGACGCCATTACAACAAGATAAGACAGCAACAAGCGCCAGCGTAAATCCTTGAATAATGGGTTACGGATCCTGTTTAAGTCGATACCCAAAACCATAGACCGTCTCGATTAAGTCCGGAGAAGCACCAGCGGACTTGAGCTTATGTCTCAAGCCCTTAATGTGGGCCTTAACCGTATCTTCCTCTGGCAATACTTCAAATGCCCACAAATGCTCTAAAATTTGAGCCCGACTAAAAACCCGTCGCTGATTGCGCAAAAAAAGCTCTAGCAAACTATATTCTTTCGGTGTCAGACTGAGCGACTGCTCCTGATAGGTAACCTCACAGGTATTCGGATCAAGCTGTAGATCAGCCCATTCCAGTACGGGAGGGGCCGTCGTACTCCCCCGCCGCAGCAAAGCTCGGATTCGAGCCGACAACTCTTCCAACGCACAGGGCTTGATCACATAGTCATCGGCCCCCGCATCTAGCCCCAGCACCTTATCTGTAATCGTATCGCGGGCCGTCAACATCAGCACCGGCATGCTTTGACCATGGGCTCGCAGACGCTGGCATAACTCAATGCCGTCCATTTTTGGCAACATCACATCAAGCAGCACAAGATCATAGGTGAAAGCCTGCAGCAGTCCCCAACCCGCTTCACCATCGTAGGCAACTTCGACAGCATAGTTTTGCTCAGTCAGATCCTCAGCAAGTGCCTCCGCAATTCGTTCATCGTCTTCAACAACTAGCAACTTCACACGTCATCTCATCCTATGTCATGGGACAGTCATACTTTTAACATTATCGCTGTCTTGGGAATTAATCGCGGTTCATCTCATTACAAAAAAAATTACGGTGACGCTCAGACACCACCGTAATCTCAAATATCAACGACTTGGAAACAATCAATAATCGCTAGTTAGGAATCATTTGCTGCACCTTTGTCTGCAGAGACGGATCCTGTCGAAGAGAAATTAAAATTTCCATAAACCGCTCAGGCTCCAAACCCTGCGATTGAATGACTTTTTCCTGCTCAACCTTACTCTTCTCCTCTATCACTTGGATGTCAGAGAGAGCCTGAGTGAAAGACTGCTTTTCTTCCTCTGTCACCTCTGCCGCAGCAGGAGCATCCGGCGACTGCTGAGACTGATAGATTTCGTTGAATCGAGCTTCATCAAATCCAGAGCCTTGAATCACTCCCGAAATCTCCTGCTGCGTGCCCTGCTCGATCGTTCTCAGCTCCGGCACCGTATTGGCAAACTGCTGTAGTTCTTGATCGCTAACTGGCGCTGCGTTAGGTGCAGCAGAATCAGAAGGTACGCTCTCATCAACAGGAGCAGCTTCACCAGCCGGACTCACGTCCTCTGAGCTAGCCTCTGGCGGCGCAGAAGGCTCACCCCCCTCAGCCACTAGCTGCGGAGCCTCAGCAGAGCTGGGCACAGAAGAGCTGGGAGAAATATCGCTTTCAGAAGGTAAGGCCTCTTCAGGAGCGTCTATCGAGCTATCCTCATCAATCAGAGAAGGATCCGCTGGGGCCGCGTCCTCTGAATCAACACTGCCCTCAATAGGGCCGGATAGATCATCATCTGCTGGAGGAACGTCTTCAGTCCCCCCAATCGGAGAGGCATCTTCTTCCTCGACGGTAGCCTCAGTACCCTCTTCAGTGCCTTCGACAGCCTCTACGTCATCGACAGGCACTTCCTCTTCAATTTCTGAAGAAGTGGCGTCACTATCCTCGGATAGCACATCACCTTCAGGAGTAGAGGCATCAGTAGGCTCCGTTGCCTCAAAAGATTCTGCGCCTCCGATTGACTCAGGGGCAGCCTGAGCGGGCGACTCTAAAGACGAAGCCGGTGTTACAGGTTCCAGCTGAGTGGCTGCTCCAGCAGGCTCAACCGGAGCAGAAGGTGGGTCCAGCGGCAGTAGTTGCTCAGCACCAGAAGGCGATGAGGCATCAGAAGCAGATTGCGGTTCACTCAGAGCCTCGGATGAGCCGCCCACTGGAGTAGTCTCAGCTCTAACAGGCGCAACAATTAGGGCGCCAGCGCCAGCAATACCCAACAAAATTTTAGCCAGGGTAGCACTCGTGCAGATTCTCATACATTGTCCTCACGTTTGGTATATCAACTTTTGGAGCGAGCAAATATCTACTTCAGCAGCACCCAGACATAAATCGACGCACTACTCTACAGGAGGAGCTTCCTCTGCGGATGGATCGGGTTCTGTTATCAGAGGCAACTCTGAACCTTGTGGCTCTTCTAATGAACCCTGAGGCTCAACCGCATCAGGAGCAGATTGCTCTAGATCTAAGGGAGGAAGATCCGAAGGACCACCTTGAGCAGCAGGATCAGAGGGTTCCCCCTGCGCGGCAGGATCACTGTCAGGACTGATAGCACTGTCGGGAACACTCGGGTCAGCCGGAGCTTCGCCAGATAGATCCTGCGGAGCCTCTTCACCCGGTATTTCAACTTGCCCATTAGGCTGGGGTGGAGCCTGATCACAAGAGACTAAAAATGGAGCCGTTCCTAACCCTACAAGTAGAAAAAGTAGGCTTTGTCGAATATATTTCATAATGTTGATATCTCCTAAAAACTCTAAGCTCACAAAGTAGAGCTATTATTTCCTTCACATTTCAAGTCTGCCTAAAGCAGAAAATCTTTAGGCTCTATCGACAGTGAACGATGAACATTAACCTGTTCGTAGACATCTGGTTGGAATAATCAATCTGACTGAAGTAGAGAGTTGATTTCCAAAAATTAGATGTCACAAGCTACGAATGTAAAGTGAAAAAGTGAAAAACGTGAGAAGCAATTCAGAAAGCCTGGGCACAGAACCCTTAGAGCTATATCCATGTATGAACTTCATACTTTGAGCATTCGATTCAAAAAGCGAAAATATCTTGGAAAAATATGACTTGGGGAAGGCCTTCAGATTAGTTCAGGACATCAAAGCTCTATTGGGTGCATCCCACTTTTGCGCAAATATTGCGTGGCTCCCACCCTAAAATCCCTCTCCCAATTCTGGGCGAAAGACTTTGAGTGCTTTTATCTTGCTCCCCTTCTCCCAAGGTTGGAAGAAGGGGCTGGGGGATGAGGGCCAGGTGCGAAAGTGGGATACTCCCTTCTCATTCCTCACGTGATGAGGGGCAAGACACGACAACTCAAAGTCCTTCTCTCAGAGCTAGGGAAGAAATGAAGGGTGAGCACCACGCCATACTTTTACCAAGATTAAGCATCCCTACTACTTCAATAATTTTTATCCGTCACGTAGACACGTCATTGATCATCGTTTATATAGCAGCACCCGACTGAGTTAGAACAGTCCTTCTCTAGCACAGATGGGCTTCAGTCATCCTTATGCCCTAATCAATACGTATATCTCTACACGTAAAGGTTTAAGCACAGAACAGTCGACGTCGATCTTGAGCAGAAGCAAAGCTACGCCTTCATTATTTTTGAGCCAAAATATTTGATCTTAGCCAAAAGTCAAAGGCATCAAAAAAGCCGGGAAGATTTTTCTTCCCGGCTTTTTTATTCAAGCAATAGGAACATCAAAGGGAATAAGAGAAGATCTCTCAAACCCTCGCGTGTTACCTAAGCTGTAACAGTTTGCTTCGTCTTAGCGTCAAGTTCGCCCTTCTCGTACTTAACAGCATAGATATCGAGGGGCTGCTGCTTGATTTTACTGGCGTTACCAGCAGTGCCAAAGGACTCATACCGACGCAGACAGACCTTCTTCATGTAAGCAATGGAAGGCTTAAGGAAGTGACGAGGGTCAAAGTTAGCCGGATCTTTAAAGGCCGCTTCTCGGATAGCTGCAGTAATAGCTAAGCGATTGTCCGTGTCAATATTAACTTTGCGAACACCAACCTTGATACCTTTTTGAATCTCTTCAACGGGTACACCATAGGTTTCAGGGATTTGTCCACCATTTGCATTGATGATATCGATCCACTCTTTAGGAACAGAGGAAGAACCGTGCATGACCAAGTGCGTATTGGGAAGCCGATTGTGAATTTCTTCAATGCGGCTAATGGCTAGAATCTCGCCTGTGGGCTTCCGGGAGAATTTATATGCTCCGTGGCTAGTGCCAATGGCAACAGCCAAGGCATCCACTTGGGTCTGCTGCACAAATTCAACGGCCTCATCAGGGTCGGTCAGCAACTGGTCTTTGCTGAGAGTCCCTTCAAAACCATGACCGTCTTCGGCTTCACCTTGACCGGTTTCTAGAGAACCGAGGCAACCTAGCTCGCCTTCAACGCTGACGCCAATGGCATGGGCGACATCGACGACCTGCTTAGTGACGGCTACATTGTATTCAAAGCTAGCGGGCGTTTTGGCATCAGCCTCAAGCGAGCCATCCATCATGACGCTAGTGAAGCCATTTTTCATGGCTGAGTAGCAGGTGGTGGGGCTATTGCCGTGATCTTGGTGCATGGCAATAGGAATATGAGGGTGGGACTCAACTGCCGCCAAAATCAAGTGACGAAGGAAGTTTTCACCCGCATACTTACGAGCACCGCGAGACGCCTGCAGGATGACGGGACTGTCAGCTTCCTCAGCAGCCTGCATGATCGAGATGATCTGCTCCATGTTGTTGACGTTATAGGCGGGAATGCCATAACCTTCTTCCGCGGCATGGTCTAGCAGAAGCCGCATAGGTACAAGCGCCATTGATGATCCTCCTAATTACTTACTCTGTGAATCGAGTGGGAAACGCGCGCAATTCTTACATTAATCTAAAGTTATCCTAACCTGTTCAGTGGCCTAGGCGTGAACAATCCATCAATTAGGGTGAAAGGGAAACGGATGGCAAGGTCCATTGACCGACATCTCAGGGCAGATAAACAGGGCCACAAGATCGGTTTAAATTATTAGGATGGGTCGCCCGGGACTCGAACCCGGAGCTAGTCGGTTAAAAGCCGAATACTCTACCATTGAGTTAGCGACCCCAAACGGGGTACATGCCTGTCAGGCACAGAAATCTACACTAGCATAATCTAGGCTTTTAACAAGAGCCAAATTTCTTTCACGTCTGGAGTCGTGATCGAAGTAGCCGCAACTCGTGAGTGTGCGGTATTTGCAGATAGCAAAGACAATTCTTTCAGAGGGGCATAAGTTGAGCTGCCCTGAGATTTTGAGGCTGAGCTGAGATATTGCGGGTTCATTACGCCTATATTCTTAAGTGGGCGGCAACCGGTAATTTCATGAGGGGCTGGCTTGGCAGAGAATACGCAAAATTTACAGATCCAGAGCATCTCTCGCAGGGAACTGCGGGAACTGGTGAGATCGCAACTCCTGATGCTTCTAGAGCGCAATAACCTGGAGGGGGCCAAAGCGCTATTGGTTCCCGTCCAGCCTGCCGACATCGCTGAAGCCATTGAAGAATTACCAGAAGCGATGCAGGCGATTGCCTTTCGCCTGCTGCCCAAAGATGAAGCCATTGAGGTCTATGAGAACCTCAATTCTGCTGTACAGCAGGCGCTGATCGAAGACTTCAAACGTCAGGATGTCTTGGACATTGTCGATAAAATGTCGCCTGACGATCGAGTACGGCTCTTTGATGAACTTCCGGCGAAAATTGTCACCCGTATCCAGGAGCAGTTGAGCCCCATGGAGCGGCAGGCCACCGCGCTGCTGTTGGGCTACGAAGCCGATACTGCTGGGCGGATTATGACGCCGGAGTACGTCTCACTCAAGGAAAATATCACGGTTTTTCAAGCGCTAGACCGCATTCGACAGCTAGCCCGGTTCACGGAGACCGTCTATTACCTCTACGTCACGGATACCGCGCGTCACTTAACTGGCACCCTGTCCCTGCGAGAGCTGGTAACAGCCACGCCTGAACAAAAAGTTGCAGACATCATGACCCGCGACGCCGTATTTGTCAGCACTGACACGGATCAAGAAGAAGTGGCCCGCACGATTCAACGCTATGACTTTTTGGCGATGCCGGTGGTGGATCGAGAGCAGCGTTTGGTGGGCATCGTCACGGTGGATGACGCCGCTGACATTATGGAGCAGGAAACCACCGAAGACATCTACACGATGGGTGGGATCCAGTCCGGCACCGACGATTACTTTCAAAGCAGCCTGATCACGGTGGCCCGCAGGCGAGTTCTGTGGCTGCTGGTCCTGCTGCTGACCAACACGGGCACAACGGCAGTCATCCACAGTCAAGAAGAGCTGCTAACGCAGGTGGTAGCCCTCTCCAGCTTCATTCCGCTCCTGATCGGAACTGGGGGAAACGTGGGTGCTCAGTCTTCAACGGTGGTGATTCGCAGCCTCAACGTTGAGACAATGAGACCTGGACGGGCCTTTTGGGTGATCCGGCGAGAGGCGATGGCCGGGGCCGTGCTGGGGCTTATGCTGGGGGCAATCGTGATTTTGTGGGCCTTTGTCCTACAGGGGAATTTAGCCGTGGCTATCACCGTGGGTTTGAGCTTAGTCGCGATCTCGATCCTTGCTTCGGTAGCCGGCTCCGCCCTCCCGTTTCTATTTCGGACGCTAGGCTTTGATCCCGCCTTGATGTCAGCCCCTTTTATCACAACGGCGGTGGATGTTCTCGGTGTGTTGATATACTTTGCGATCGCACGCGCTATGCTACAAGTTCTGTAGAATTACAATAGGCACCATTCATTATTTCTAGCGCTGTCTACCCTAGCAAGTCAGTGTCACCCCAAAGCCTGAAGGCATATGTGCAGACTGTTCTGGCTTGCAAACATCCCATTGACCTAGACGAGGTGCTAGCAAAGCTCCGTCAAGCAAACAGTGCAGCCTCTAGCTCAAAGGCACCTTTGGGTTCAACTACGATCGCCCATCTAGTCGTATTTGATCGCTCGACACACCCCGTCGGTTGTGTACCCATTGCCAAGCTCATAACGGCTTTTCCTCAGTTGCCTGCTGCTGGCGTGCTTTTAGAACCCATAGCCTGCTTACCTGAAAGCACTTCGCTACCGGAATTTTGGGAAAAGCTACAGACTTTATCGCCGGATGAAACAGTGCACTGGGGGGTAACAGACACTGATGAGAATTTTCTTGGGCTGGTCGATTTAGAGAAAATCTTACCTGCTCTGGCCCGTGGCCAAACACTCTCGGCTAAAAGTGTGGTAGCAGAGACCCATAATCCAGCAAGTGCGATCGCAACACAGCGGCTTATTCTTGAAAATCGTTTGAAAGATAAGTTGCTAGCAGAAATTAGCCATGACCTCAAAAACCCGCTCACGGCTATTCTGGGTCTGTTTAATATCCTTCAGCAGAGCAAGCTAGAACACATTACCGATCGCCAGCAGCAATATCTCAAGCTCATTGACGAAAAAACGCAGCAGTTAATGACGGTTGTGCAAGAGATCATGCTTCTGAGTCAGCTGCAAAATCAGCAGCGAACGCTGCAGCTTGAAGTAGTAGAGCTCTCTTTTCTTTGCGAACAGGTGATTGCCTCCTGCACACAATCCTCCCGAACATCTGTGGTTCAGCTCCATATTGATCAGCAAATTCCCCCTCTCATAGCTGATTTAAGCTGCCTGCAAAAGATCCTCAGCTCGTTAATCAAACAGATGCTGGCGCTGTCAAAAAAACAAATCACACTCCAAGTCGAGCAGTGGGGCGGATGGATTGCCTTTACGGCTTCAACCCAGGCTCCTACGGCAGAACCTAGCGCCATCAAGAAACGTAGTGCAGTCCCCCTCGATTCTGAGAACAATCGGTTAGATCAGTATTTAGCCCATCAACTTGCCCGCTTACATCAGGGTGCTATTTCTGTATTCACGAACGCTAGGGGCAGCCGTCAGGTCACCTTGCTCATTCCACCGAATCTCGCATCACTGCGAGCAGGCAACACTCAAATCGCTCAGTTGAGTCAGCGTCTTGCCCTGGTTGTGGCCCAAGATCTAGAGATTATCGAAGCTTTGAAAGCTGCTCTGCAAGAACAAGGATATCGAGTTGCGATCGCACAATCCGGCCTTGCGGCTCTAAACCTACCCCACCAACTTCAGCCCGCAGTTGTTTTTCTAGAACAATCCTTTGCTTTACCCTCTGGAGGCGACACACTCGCGCTAATCAAAGACAGCGCCCCTGTCATCCTCCTGGGGAAGGCCTCTGCACAACATGAGGCTCAGGCAGTTTTAAGCCAACCCATCACCCACCAAGCCGTCGCAGACTGTCTAGACATTGTACAAAAGCGCGTTGCTCCCCCCTCGTCACCCACCAAAGCGGTCCCCAATAAACAACCTGAGTACGATCGCAACCTTAGGGCTTCAACCTCCCAAAAGAGGGACAAACTGACAATCCTGCAGCTAGAGACAAGCTCTACCCGCTCGCCCGCCATCACCAGTAGTCAGCACCTCAACCAACAGGGTTGCCGCGTGATTTCCATAGAGAATCTCGAAGAAGCGGCCCTACTGCTGCAGATCTGGAACCCCCAAGTCATTCTGTATACGGATACTGACCCCGCTCAACTCCAGCAGCTCAATCAGAATTCGCCCCTCATACAGTTGCCAATTGTAGTCACAGCTCCCAATGTTGCCGCCCAAGCGCGTCATATCCCCTATTTAGACGTTTATGAATACTCCGCTTCTTCCGTCTCTCAGACATCAGAGACCGGCTCAAAGACTCTCGTTCAGGTCTTACAGACCGTAGCTGGCATTCGCTAAGCCCTCGCCTCTGTTCATAGGTCTCAGGTTGTTGCAGGCAAGCTATCGGCGTTACAATACCAAGCTACGGAACACCGTTTGTACCTGAGCCGCCGTGTTAATCTCGGTCAAACCCTACGTTAATTGAACGATAGGTGTGTTGGTTCTGTCCCCTATTGAGCGAACATTAAGCCCATGTCTGTTGAAACCCTCGACAAACAAGAAACCATCCGTAAAATCGCCCCGCGATATCGCGTCTTGCTTCACAACGATGACTTCAACTCCATGGAGCATGTGGTTGAAGTGCTGCTCAAGACCGTCAATAGTCTCACCCAGCCCCAAGCCGTGAGCATCATGATGGAGGCCCATGCCAACGGCATTGCCCTTGTCACTGTTTGCGACCTTGAGCCCGCAGAGTTCTACTGTGAAACGATGAAAATGAATGGCTTAACAAGCACCATTGAGCCAGATGAATAAATCTACGTGAACCTGCAGCTCGCGCATCGTTCAGCCCCGGTACGGCTCGCCGTTTTTATGGGACTGCTGCTGCTCATCTGGAGCCTTCCCGCTCTAGCCATCACACAAATCTGGGGAGCAGGCCCTGCAGCGCTGATTTTGCTCTACGTGCTGTTCATCTGCGGCTTACAGATCTGGTCAAAGAAACTCTACGGCTACGCTCAACCGCTTCAGCACTACGGTCTCGAAATTACCCAAAGCAACGCGATCAATCTATGCCTGGGTCTGGCGATTGGGGGGCTTTCCCTGGGTTTGATGCTGAACGTAGAGGCGCTGTTCGGATGGTTGACCTGGCGTCAGCCACCTGGGTTATCAGTCGCCTTGACGGGCCTGGGAGTTGCGATCGCAGTCGGCTTTGCCGAAGAGCTGTTGTTTCGAGGTTGGCTTTTAGATGAGCTAGAACGCGACTATTCACCCAATCTAGCCCTGCTGATCGGCAGCGCTATCTTTGCCGCACTGCACTACATCAAGCCCTGGTCAGAAATCGTCCAAAACTGGCCCCAAGCCTTTGGTTTATTCCTGCTTGGCATCACACTGGTATGGAGTAAACGAGGCTGCAGGGGTCGTTTAGGTCTCGCCATCGGTCTCCATGCTGGCCTCGTCTGGGCCTATTACTGCGTGGATGTCGGTAACTGGCTTGCCTACACAGGATTAGTCCCCGCCTGGATTACGGGCATCAACGAAAATCCCTTGGCGGGCTTGATGGGACTACTTTGCCTCAGCAGTATTGCTCTCAACATCCGGTATTGGACAACACGCAAGACATTCCAAAAGCGCCCTTAAATATTTATTCAAAGAAATTCATAGCACTGCTGCCCTAGATTCGGTATAGATTAGAGAGCGCTGCCTTGGTCAAATATAAGAATCTTAGATTTGTTGGCCCTGACTGTTGTACAAAAGCTAAAATCATCAAACCTCTGACTCACCATAAGATTTACGTTTAGACATCATGGGCAAACCAACCGGCTTCATTGAATTTGTTCGAGAGATTCCCACAGATCGCCCGCCCCTGGAGCGCATTAAGAACTGGGATGAATTCCACGAGCATCTACCGGAAGAGCGACTGAAGAATCAAGGTGCCAGATGCATGGACTGTGGCACCCCGTTCTGCCACACCGGTACCGTAATTAGCAATATGGCCAGCGGTTGCCCCATTAATAACCTCATTCCCGAATGGAACGATCTCGTCTATCGAGGACTGTGGCGTGAAGCACTTGAGCGTCTGCACAAAACCAATAATTTCCCTGAGTTTACGGGACGGGTCTGTCCAGCACCCTGTGAAGGTTCCTGCGTGTTGGGGATTAACAATCCACCAGTCACCATTAAGAACATTGAGCAAACCATTGTCGACCACGGCTGGCAAAATGGCTGGATTCAGCCCGAGCCTCCGGAGAAACGCACCGGCAAGAAAGTGGCGGTTATTGGTTCCGGCCCCGCTGGACTGTGTGCCGCAGCTCAACTCAATAAAGCGGGCCACTGGGTCACTGTATTAGAGCGAGCCGATCGCCCCGGCGGCTTGCTCACCTACGGCATTCCCAATATGAAGCTTGAGAAGGAGCAGGTGGTGATGCGCCGCGTCAAACTACTTGAAGAAGAGGGCATCAAATTTGTCTGCAACACCGAAGTGGGCAAAGATTTACCCGCTGAATCGCTCCTCAAAGATTTTGATGCAGTGGTTCTCTGCACTGGATCGACTCGTCCCCGTGACTTACCGATTGAGGGCCGAGATCTGAAGGGCATCCACTTTGCAATGGATTTCTTAACTGCCAATACCCAGGCGGTCATGGATCCGAGCCTCAACGATCAGGTTATTTCTGCCCGTGAGCAAGATGTCGTGGTCATTGGTGGAGGAGACACGGGGACGGACTGCGTAGGTACCTCCATCCGCCACAACTGCAAGAGTTTAGTGCAGCTTGAGATTATGCCAAAGCCCCCAGAAGAGCGGGCTGCCAGCAATCCCTGGCCTGAATGGCCGAAGGTCTACCGCCTGGATTACGGCCAAGAAGAGGCAGCCGCGGTCTTTGGTGATGACCCCAGAGGGTACTTAACGATGACCACTAAGTTTGAAGGCGATGAAAACGGCCACGTTAAGGCACTACATACGGTTGAAGTTAACTGGCAAAAAGATGAACAAGGCCGATTCACTCCCGTTCATGTGACCGGCTCTGAGAAGGTAATCCCCGCCCAGCTTGTTCTACTGGCGATGGGATTTTTAGGACCAGAGCAGCCCTTGTTAGATTCACTGAAGCTTGATCTTGATCCCCGTGGTAACGTCAAAGCAGAGCATGAAAACTATACGACTAGTATTCCGGGGGTGTTTGCTGCTGGAGACTGTCGTAGGGGCCAGAGCCTAGTGGTTTGGGCCTTTAATGAAGGTCGAGGTGCGGCCAGGGAATGCGATCGCTACCTGATGGGCCACACCGATTTACCTTAAGTTTTCTTAACTCGATTTCTATTTAAATTCCTTTTTGTTGACGTCGATAAAATCTTCTATTGTCCTACACATAAGTCCGGGAGCTAATGCTATGAGCCTCTCTCCGAAAACTGTCTACGACAATCTTCAGCAACTTGAGAAAGTTGACCGAGTTAAAAGTGCCACTTATCGGCAGATGGCCCAGGAGATCTTGGCCGATCTGTCCGTGAGTCAAAAGTGGCGAGAAGCGATTGCAGAACGACTCAATTCAGCAAATCGGACGCTGGGCCTACAGATGGCAAACGAGAACGACAGCTATTAGACAATTCTGTCATAGCCCCTAATAGCACGTAATAGCATTTAACCCTCACCCAGCCTATGAGGCTGGGTTTATCGTATAGATTTATGAGAATCATCAACTTTTGTTAGTGAAACTTCATCTATCTCAACTATTATCTAGATAGGCAAGCACTGGGGTAAATGTGCCCTTGGCTTGACGCGCTGAAGTTCAAGGCAAAAGGAAAATCACAGCATGGCTACCTCTAACAAGTCTGACGATAAGGGTGAACTCGAACTCTACCAGACGCCCCCTCTGCCCAATAATCGCCCCGTTGCGGAGCAATCCCTCGATTACATTACAGATGGAACGCTACCAGGGAATCGCCCAATCACGATCAGCCACCTAGATGTTGTGGATACAGAGACGCTTCCAAACCATCGTCCGATCATCCGCTCTGGCCTAGACATCGTAAATATGGAGCAGATGTCTGGGGGCCGCCCCATCATTCGCTTGGGCCTACCGCTGATGCCTTCATCTGATTTGCCCAACAATCGCCCTATCTCAACAGGATCTGTTGATGATTCTTCCGGCATCTTGATGGGCTTTATTGACTAAATAGCGAATTAAGACAGATCCCGAGCAGCAAAAACTGTAGGCCTATTTAGAGATGAGATCGCATCTCCTCTACGTAGAGCATCTATTCGGTCAAACGGCTTCTGAGCATGGTACCGTTTGGAAATTGCTAGGCGCTAAGTCCCAAGAGGAAAGCAGCCTGCAGCCAACGGATTAGGCCCAACAGTATGCAGCTTGTAAATCGAATTCACTTCAGGAACTGGCGAGGTGATTTATTCGGTGGTTTGACGGCAGCCGTCATTGCGCTGCCGATGGCCCTTGCGTTTGGAGTTGCCACAGGGGCTGGAGCAACTGCGGGTCTCTACGGAGCCGTTTTGATTGGCCTGTTTGCGTCACTATTCGGAGGCACTCCCGCTCTGATCTCAGAGCCAACGGGGCCAATGACGGTGGTGATGACAGCTGCGATCGCAAATCTAGTAGCCGCCAATCCCGAAAATGGTCTAGAGCTGGCCTTCACAACCGTCATGATGGCAGGCCTCCTGCAAATTGGGTTCGGCCTCTTAAAGCTAGGTCGCTACGTAACGTTGATGCCCTACACCGTGATCTCAGGCTTTATGTCAGGGATCGGCATCATCTTGCTTATTCTACAGTTGGCCCCTTTTCTCGGGCAGCCAGCCCCTCCCGGTGGCGTCATTGGAACGCTAGAGCAACTCCCCCAGATCTTAAGTAACATCAACCCGATTGAGACGCTGCTGGCCGGCCTCACGGTCGCTATTATTTTCTTTACGCCTAATGCTATCTCACGCTGGGTCCCCGCACAGTTGGTGGCATTATTGCTGGGCACTTGCGTCCCGCTACTCTTCTTTCCGAATCTAGAGCTGCGCCAAATTCAAGATTTAGGGGAATTTAGTACCCGTCTGCCCTATCTGCATACACCCACCTTTAGAACCAGTCAGCTCCAGATGATGCTCACCAATGCAGCTGTGCTCGCCATGCTGGGTTCCATTGATGCTCTGCTGACCTCTGTAGTGGCTGACAGCTTGACACGAACAGAGCACGACTCAGACAAAGAACTGATCGGCCAAGGTATCGGGAATTTGGCCGCAGGACTGTTCGGCGGCATTCCTGGTGCAGGAGCAACAATGGGAACCGTCGTTAATATTCAAGCAGGCGGCAAAACGATACTGTCAGGTCTCATCCGAGCGCTGATTCTGGTGATCGTCGTGCTCGGTGCAGGGAACCTCATGCAGTCTATTCCCTTGGCAGTTTTAGCGGGTATCGTCTTCAAAGTAGGGCTAGATATTGTTGACTGGGGCTTCTTGAAGCGTGCCCATAAGATCTCCAGTAAAGGAGCCCTAATCACCTACAGTGTTATCTTTCTAACCGTCTTTGTGGATTTGATTGTAGCCGTCGGCGTCGGGGTCTTTGTCGCAGATACGTTGACGATTGATCGACTCAGCAAGCTGCGCTCTAAGGGGGTAAAAACCATCACCGATGCCGATGACGAGATTGACCTGAGCGATCAGGAAAGACGGCTACTCGATCAGGCAAAGGGACGGGTTTTAATCTTTCAGCTCAGCGGTCCTATGATTTTCGGGGTCGCGAAAGCTATCTCGCGCGAGCATCAGGCCCTAGAAAACTGCGACGTGCTGATTTTAGATTTAACAAACGTGCCTCACTTGGGCGTCACCTCTTCTTTGGCATTGGAGAATGCGCTGCAAGAGGCAGCAGAGAAGAATCGCACGATCTTTTTAGTAGGCGCAAAAGAGCAGAGTCGCAGTCGCCTAAATCGCCTAGAGGTGCTGAGTTTGATTCCAGAAAATCGTCGGTTGCAAAGCCGAACTGAGGCTCTAGAGATAGCTGTGGGGCTGGTCAACGTGTAGCCTAAGAGCAACAAACACACCGACAGCTTCTCGTAAAAGAATTTTGGTATAAAAAACGTAGATATAACCTGTGGGACAGAAAGCCATGCCGCTTAATCGTCGAAAGTTTTTGCTGCTCGGGGGCACAACGATAGGATTAGCCACTAGTGCCGCGGTCCGTGGCCTAGACCGCAAAAGTGCGTCCCAGGCCAATCACAATCTTTCCTCCGCTCCACAGACATCGCCAAGTCCGGCGCCTCAGGGGGTGTTTGCTCCTCAGCGGGGTGATGTTCGTCTGATTGTAATCAGCGATATGAATAGCCAGTATGGGTCAACCACCTACCGCGCTGAAGTAGAAGCAGCAGTAAAAATGCTGCCGGATTGGCAACCCGATCTCGTCATTTGCGCCGGAGATATGGTGGCTGGACAAAGCCTCAAGCTCTCACAGCAGCAAGTCCAGTCCATGTGGGATGCTTTTGGTCAAAAGATTTTGCAGCCGATTCGCAAAACAGGGCTTCCCTTTGCTTTGACGTTGGGCAATCATGATGCTTCTAGCTACCGTAACCCTAACGGCAAATATGTTTATGCCCTCGACCGGGAAGTTGCGAACAGCTATTGGAGCCACCAGGAACCAGGACTTCAGTATGTTGATCGAGCCGACTTTCCGTTTTACTACAGCTTTCAGCAGAACGAGATTTTCTACCTAGTCTGGGATGCATCTTCAGCAAATATCTCTGATGAAGAACGAGTCTGGGCAGAACGAAGTCTGGCCAGTGATGTAGCTCAGCAGGCCAAGATGCGGATCGTGATTGGGCACCTGCCTTTTTATGCCGTGGCTCAGGGACGCGATCGCGCTGGGGAGATCTTAAACCGTGCCGATGAACTCCGGTTACTTTTAGAAAGACACAATGTACATACGTACATCTGTGGACACCACCATGTATATTTTCCAGGTCGTGCTGGAGAGCTAGAGATGCTTCACACAGGGGCGCTGGGGAGTGGACCACGGTCATGGCTAGGGTCAAATACAGCACCCATTCAAACTTTGACCGTCGTTGATATTACATTGGATACCCAGACAACATCTTATACAACATACGACATGGGTTCTTTGGAGATCGTAAAAACAGAACAGATTCCTAGATTGCTGGTCGGTCCCAACGGCAGAGAACTGCGTCGTGACCTAACCCTTGCCGATCTGACGCCTGAAGAAAGTAATCAACAGCACGTTCTGAGCAAGTAAAGGCTCTATGACTCTAGCAAACGACACAGGGACCACATTGCGGCACTTGTGTTCCGTTCGTAGATAACGCGCAGGCACTCGCCAATCACTTCATTACTTGTGGCCGTTCTTCCATGAATTTGATTCCCTCAGGTACTTTTCATCGGAAGCTCAGAACAGTTGCGTAACCTTTGGTTTAGCAACAGATACGTTAATAGATTTCTATTTGAAAAGAGAAAATGAAAAATCCCAAATACGGTAAGGATAGGTTGCTGTTTCCGTCTCTTCTGGTGGCAGCACTATACATCGGTGGCCCCCTATCTATCTCTGCTCAAGCAGTACAGCTAGCCAATGGAACAGTCCATTTTGTCCAAGTCCCCAGGCTGCTCGGTGCAACCGTTGATTTTAAGTCTGTTCGAATCCCTCGACCGAGATATGATTTTCAACTCTCTCTACCAGATTCAGCTCAAGAATCGCTTAGGCAGGTAACGTTTGCCCAAAGGGAAGGATTTGACTCGATCTCTTTCAACTTGAAAGATACCATTGCCTTCATTGGGAAAAATCGCAAACAGCTTTTGCCACTTAAAAATGTTGAGGCAGATCGGCAAGGTAAGGTTACAGTTACGTTTGAGCAACCGATTCCACCGGGCACTGAGTTTACGATTCGCTTAAGAGCCAAACGCAACCCTGATACCGGAGGGACATACCTCTTTGGGGTAACAGCATTTCCAGATGGAGAGAAAGCGCACGGACAGTTCCTGGGCTTTGGACGACTCCAATTTTATGAGGGAGGAGACAGCGGTTTCTAGAAAATATAGCCCCTTGTCTAAGACTGCGGGGAAACAGAAAAGGAGACCGTTTAATGGATTAATCTTGCAAGGCTTTAATCATACCTTCCGTACTGTCTACTGAGGATTGATCTCCCTGAGTCTTGTACAGAGCTATGGCAGTCTCAAGATCACCGAGAGATCGCTCACTATTACCAAGCTTATCTTGAGCGACGCCTCGGATTACGTAGGCAACGGCCAAATCAGGCTGTTTCTTAATCGTTTTATTGAGCATAGGGAGGGCTTCGGTGTACCAAGTATCACCGGTCAGCATACTCTGGCGGAATGACGTTGCCAGAGCTTTCCCAAACTGGACATCTTGCCGACCGGCATCGCGCTGCAGGACTTGATCAAAATCTTTAATCGCCTGGTTATAGTTAGACGCAAAAAAGTTGAGATATCCTCGTTTAACAGAGGCTTCTGTTAGGGCTGGATTGAGTCGCAATGCATCTGTGTAATCGGCCCGCGCCAGATCATAAAGCGAGAGGTTCTTGAGCGCGTTACCGCGAAGATAGTAAGCATCGGCATCTCTAGGATCTAGAGTGATGGCTCTTGAGAGAACTCGTGTTGCTTCTGTATGGTTCCCTTTCTTCATAAAGGTTTGGGCCTGGTTGAGGTAGTCTTTTTTATAATCAATCGCCCTAAACTTGCGTTCTAATGAGAACACAGCTTGAAAACTACCTGTTTGCTCCCCATATATTGCTGGGACATAGCCCATGGCTTCACGAACTTCAATGTTTTGGATGGTATGGAGAGAACGCTTCTCTGAGATCGCTTTTGAAATTGCGATCGCAAGTCCTTCCCCAACACCCACATTAAGTTCAACAATCCGGCCCGCTGTGGTTCCAAGTCCGCCAAAACCAGATGCCGGCCCTAAGACCGCAAGATTCTGGCGTTCTGTGGGCAGAGTATGGCGAAACCCATAGTTAAAAACCGGAAGCTGACGAAAGTTTAAAGATCGTAGAGAGGATTGCTGCACCTGTTCATCCAATCCGTCAATGCCCCCGCGATCATCTAAGTGATAGCCAAAGGTGCCTAGCGCTTCAGAGGCGGGAACCCCCCCAGCAGTCATTAGGGTCGCTGACAGCTCATCCAGGGGATTGGCAATCTGCCCTGCATTGCGGACATACAGTTCATCCATCACCTCAACATGGGTCATACCGAGGCGCTCAAACAGGGCTTTTATTTGGGTCGCAACCTCCAGCATCTCTACCGTGGGCTTTGCACCTGAGGTACTCAGGTGCCGAGCTTGCTCAGCATTGGCGTAAAACAGCAGAGCATTAAAGCTGAGTCGATCGGGTAAAACAGCAATGTTGGCCCGATCAAATAAGAAACCTGAAGATTTGAGATCATATTCACGCCCCAATCGGCCATGCATCGCAATACTAAAGGCCAGGGATCGGACATCGGCAGAATCTTCTGTCCCGGTATAAAGCAATTTCGGGTCACTGCCTTTTTCGATCAGAGATTGAACTAGATCATGCCCTTTCGCTTCGTTCGGACCGCAGGCAATCGCCAACCACTTCTGCGCTTCAGCATCGTTGGGATCAGTAAACCGCTCAATGAGCTTTGCTTCCGTCGCCTTTAACTGTTCAATATTGACTCCGTAGAGTTCAAAAACAAGGCCGATGCTCAGGGTGCTATCGGGAAACCCCAGAGCTTCAAGGCCCTGCATCATTTCGACACCACTAGCTTCAGCTAACTCTCCACTCTGGCTCGCATCGACAAACTGCGTCGCGGTGTAGGTTTTTCCACTCGCCGTCAAACTACAAACTAGATTGCCCGCACTCTTAGCAGCCTGTAGTTCTACATTGCCAATCACATCAATGTTTTGCCCATTCAAGGTCCGCTCAAAACCCTGAGCGACGGTGAAGCGATCGAGGGCAATGGTTTTGACACGTCCGAGACTCAGGAATTCTTGATACAGGCGGTTGGGCTGACCAAAAACACCATATTTAGAACGCTTTTCCTTGGGGACTTGATTGCGATCAAGATAGGCCAACCCTCCTCGAACTAAATGCCCCCCAATGCCGTTGTTAATGTCACCTTCTGTGATCAGGGCAACCCGACTTTGCTGTCCCCGCGATCTAAGTTCTCGCTTTACCTTCAGTGCGGTCATCACCCCAGGGACTTCATCCCCAAACACAATCACATCGTATGGGTTAGCATCTTCAACGACCGGACAGGCTGATGAGCCTGGGATAATTTTGTCTAATTTTAACGACGGAGAACTTGTTTGAGCACTGACGGGTAGCGTTAAAGCAAAACTTGTGATCAGAGGTATGCCAAGACAGAAAAACGAGGGTAGATGATTCATTGAGTATTATCTATCTAATGCGATAGCCTTCTAAAGGCACTGCGAAATGAAACTACGTGTTGGGAGTTTATTTAGCAGAGCCGAAGTAATCGCAGCATATAGAAAATGCGAAATTTAGTCTTATATATTTCTGCCGAATCCATTAAGATCTTGCGATATGATTTTGCCGCTGGCACCGGCCCTTGAGGTAGTAGGGTGAGGGCCTTGCCGCCCCTAGCTTCTAGTCACGCCTTTTGGTCATCGCTTAAGAGGACGCCAATATTCTGCTTGTCTTGTTTTACAGATCCATCTCGGCGGTAGAGTCTATCATGAATAGAAACCCTGTTCTCCTTGATGCGGGGTAGTTTATGTGAGTGACTCAGCATGACAGACTTTACAATTTGTCTCGCAATCGTCTGTCATCCTCTACAGCATTACTTCCCAAGGTGTTGTTGGGGTTGACGGTTCCCCTGAGATACTGAACTGCTGGATAATGAGCAATGAGGACAGTCCGGCTTCCTTCCCTCCCTAAATCAGCGATTTGGGCAGGTTGGACGCTATGAAAGACCTGATTATCATGCCACAGCATTGCGTGACCTTCGTTCAAAATAAAAGGATTGATGAGTAAGCGCTGTCCTTCGAGGTCAGCATAGATAGCGTTTGCAGCCCCTTTAATGTTGTCGCGCTGTAAACAGACCAGCATGGCTCGGTCAGCACCATCAGAGTGAATGCCCTGCCCCGTTAAGCATTGGCCCTCATTTTGGGCAGTCACATGGCTTTCCTGTACCTGTACTAAGACAGGTTCATTGTCAGGAATGCTGTAGGTCGACTTGAAGGCATTGAGCACTTTCTTCGTCGCATCACAGTTGATAAATTGTTTGGGCATCTCCCGATAGCAGCGCTTGTACCCCCCGGAAAAATCATTGTATTGGTGGGGCTGAGTAAAGCAATGCGCTTGAATTTGGTACCATTCTCCACCGATGCACAGGACGTATGCAATATTTTTTGTGCGGGCCGTGAAGTAATCTGAGCTTGGGTCAGGGCCTAACTCACCGCAAGACGAGATTAGCTCTTGCGCTTCAGTCTGGTCCAATAGTGGCAGAGCAACGGCCAGGGTATTTTCGAGTATCTTATCTGGCGCGATCGTCAACTCTTGTACGTGCTGCATGAAAGCCTCCTTGAAATCTCTCGGACTTGTTCACACTTTTGAGAGAGTTAGCGGAAATGGGGATTGTGATGAAATTTCTGGTGGCCGACGAACTTCTTTTTGCCGTGAAACTTGTCGTGACCATGGTGGATCCTTTTGACTTTCTTAAAACGTTTCGGGCTGTGATGGAACTTCTTGTGGCCGTGGTGGCCCTTCTTGAATTTCTTAAATTTGAGGGCAACCAGTTGCGTCTCTGACTGATTTTCAAGGGCGTGGTCAAGTGTCTTCGCTGTAACTGTACGACCTGTCAATAGGCCAAGGGTAACTACGGCTAGTCCGACAAGAGCGGTGTTGATCAGATGGCTTTTGTTGTTCATTATTTAGTTCTCCAACCTCAATGACTTCAATCTACGAGGGTTGTCTGAGAACCAAGTTATCCGTTTCTATGCGTGGGCGACGAACTTGCTGAGGGTATCGGTCTAAGTCGCTGAGAAAACTATGAGCAATGTGCACCCCAGACGGTCAGAACATCTGGTAGAAAAGACTTCAAGCCAACGCTCGCTTCAAAAATTCAACGGCTTCACGCCAAGCTGCATCTGTTGCGACGGGATCATATCGATAGCCATCATCCCGCATGAAGGTATGGTTCGCTTCAAACAGTAATGTCGCGTGACTAACATCTACCTTGTCCAACGCTTGTAGAATCTGCTGCCGCCCTTCAGCCGGAACGTGGGGATCTAACGTGCCAAAAACAGTTAAGACTTCTGCGTCTAGTTCATCGAGGCGGTCAATGGTATCGGCCGTTCCTTGCCCCAGCCTGCCATTGTGAACACCAGTGGGATAGAAACAGGCAGAAGCCTTTACCCCAGGCTGGAGCGCGGCCCTCAAGGCCAAATGCCCTCCAATGCAGAAGCCGAATGTGCCTAGCTTCTCAGCAGCCACGCTATCTTCAGACTTGAGCCATGCTAAGACAGCCTGGGCATCGGCATCATAGTCTACTATCGCAGTCCGCTGGGCATCATCATTGCCCCGGAGTCTTCCCAAATCATTGGGTTCAATTACGGTACCAATGGGTTCAAGACGATGGAAAATTTCGGGAGCTGCAACGACATAGCCATATCCAGCAAGGCGATCGGCCAGCAAAGTAATGGGTCTGCCGAGTTGATAAATATCTGAATAGAAGAGAATTCCGGGGTATTGGCCTACTGGTTCTGGTGCGGCGACATAGACGCGCATCAGACTCTCACCTACAGTTAGACCGATGTTGCGCTTTATGATTTGCACGATAGAAAGCCTAGTTTGGGTCGGTTCCTACTGTATCGAAAGACTTCGATAGTGACAAAGCTCTAGCCCTCGTGAATTCTGGGAACTCTGATGGGCAGATCGAGATCTGACTCTGGAATTCGCGCCAGGTTGCGGAGGAAATCGTCAACAGCTCAGAGATTGCTTAACCCTGAAGATATTGTGGGAGAGGGTAACTTATTCGAACAATTGAAAGACGCGTTTCGTAAAGCAAGCGCTAGCAAGAACATCAACAACCTCCGGTCCTACTGGATGTTGTTAGTTATTCCATCAAAGACTGAAAATATGGTGGTTCCAGTTATCTCTGTAGAGAGCGGATTTTGGACAGATGAGCTTTGGGGTTCAATCCCTATTTCTCCAAGGGAAAAGTCAGATCCAAGGGTCAACCACTCGTCTGGTACATCCTGTTCGCCAGGAAAATCAGTGACTTGACTGACGATGCCATTGAAAGCTCTTTCAGAAAAGGTTATGGCATCATTGGATGATAATTCATCCTGGATAAAATTTTGAATGGCTAAACTCAGAGCCTCTTCACCCACGACAATCGAATTGGTCTCCAAACCAGTAATGGGATCTAATATGCTAGGCGTCTCCTCTTCAACGGATGTCTTCTCAGTTGAAGCGCCAAAAAGGAACTGAAAAGCAGCAACGTCAATAGCTTCAGAGTTTTCTTGGTCAATTGTTTGGGGTTCGTTTGCCAGTAAATTCGTTTTCATTGTCTTGGACCACTGCAACTGCATTGATTACAGAGTAGAAAGATAGGATGAGACACCCCTGATCTGACTCTGTGATGAGTTCTATGGATGTCTGAGGAAGTCGCTTAAGTATTCTGAGAAAGCTGAAGGCTCCATCAATTTGAGAGCATCAGCGGGCTTTTGCTCCCCGTCTGCAACGATGGTGGGATGAAGCTGTCCTTTGGGATGTGCGATCGCAAAGCTCCCCACAGCACACAGAATTTGAGAAAGTCACTCAGGAATTGTCGAACTTTCGACGGTCAGCTTGGAACTATATTGTTATAGACAAGCGCTAGAGAGTCCTGAGATGCCTCAACACGACAGCCAAGACCTTACTGACCTTACTCTCCCAGCAAGTCCGCTCTACGAATAAATGCTGACTCTGCCACAATTGCAGCTCCAGCCCATTCAGAGCTGACACAACTCATTACAAAAAAGCTACCGGAAGCTAATGAAACTAGCCGCGATCGATATTGGCACTAATTCTATCCACATGATTGTGGTCAAGGTGCTGCAACAGCGAAACTTTGAGGTCATTGAGCGCGAGAAAGAAATGGCAAAGCTTGGGGCCGGGGTATTTGCCACCAATCGGCTCAGCGATCGCGCCTTCAAAACGGGCCTTGACACAATCGAGCGCTGCGTTCAACTGGCTGACCAACTGGGCGTCGATGAGATTCTGACCGCTGCCACCAGCGCCATTCGAGAAGCGCAAAACGGCGAGGCATTCTTAAATGAGGTTGTTCGCCGCACCAAGATTACGCCGCGCATGATTTCTGGGAAAGAAGAGGCTCGGCTAATTTTTCTGGCTGTACGGAATGCGATCGCACTTGCAGACCAAAACGCTCTGGTCTTAGATATTGGCGGCGGCAGCACCGAAGCCGTGGTCGGGAATCGGAAGGAAATTTTGTTCGGTACCAGTATGAAGCTTGGCGTCCAGCGACTCCTGGATATGTTTGATGACCAAGGTCCCATCGGAGACGAAGCCCGAGGCGTATTGGAAGCCCACATTCGTTTCTTGGCGAAACAGACATTGGCAGAAGTCAAGAAAATTGGGTTCACTCAAGTTATTGGCACCTCAGGTACGATCCGTACCCTTGGAGAAGCGGCCTATTTAGCGAATCATGAGCAATCCCTACGCTCCGTCAACGCTGAAGTCATTCCCATAGAGAACTTACAAGACATTACCCAACAGCTCATCGATCTCAAACCCGGTAAGCGAACCAATATCGACGGCATCAGCGAGAAGCGGACTGACACGATTCATTTGGGAGGGGTTTTGCTGGTGCAGCTCCTGCAGATGGCAGAGGCAAAAGAACTAACCCTCTGTGATGCTTCGCTGCGAGAAGGGATGATTTTAGATTACCTAGAGCGGCATTCCCAGGACGTAGCGGACTTCCCGATTCAGAAGAGTCTGCGCCACCGGAAGTCCGCTCAGCTTGTCCAAAAGTATGATGCTGATTGGGACAGCAACAGTCACATTGCAGCTTTAGCGCTACAGCTCTTTGAACAAACCCAGGAACTACATTCCTATGGCGACTTTGAGCGAGACATTCTTGAGTACGCGGCTTTGCTGCATGATATTGGTCAATATCTTGCCTTCAAGAGCTATCACAAAACCTCGCGTTATATCTTAGAGCGATCCGATCCCCGGGGGTTCACCGACGAAGAGATGCTGCTCATCGGTCATGTGATCCGCTACCATCGCAAAGCTCATCCAAAGACAAAGCACAAAAAGTTCAAGCGCTTATCCGATAGGCAGCGCCAAATAGTCTGGGTGCTGGCGGGTCTACTCAGAATTGCAGTGGGTCTAGACCGGACGAAGAATCAGCTTGTTAAAGCCGTCTCAGGTCAGGTCTCAGGTCAGACTCTTGAAATCACCCTCTTGGGCACCGAAAATGCAGAGCTAGAACTATGGGCCGCTCAAGATGAATGCGCAGTTCTAGCGCAGGCTTTGAATCTTGACGTGATTCTCAAATCTGAATCCGGGACAGTGACGTCAGCAGGAGGATCTAATCAGCGTTGATGGTGGCGCTATAAATCACCTCAGTTTTTAACTGTCGACAGACGGGGAACGGTAAATGCTGGTAGTCAACAGCTTGCCGGTCCAGGTTAACCCGCAGGTTTTTCAGAGAGTCTGCTCCTGCCGAGACTAGAAATTCAATACAGCTAATCTCAGGCCAAGCATTCAAGTCCTTAAGGATATGGCACACGGCCTGCAGGTAGGGATGCTCGGGCTGTTGATACCAATCGCCCGAGGCTAATCCCGCCTGATCAAGCCCCAGATGGACAATCAGAGAAGCCTGCCGGAAAACGGCAGTCGCAACCGGCCTAACCTCTTCCTGCAGGAGCAAGTGCTCTGTGTCGGCGAGCTGACGAAATTTCTCTAGACGGTCATACCGCTGCGTCACATCTGGCTCATCTCGCCAATGAACCGCCACCGTCATCAAGAAGGTCTGCAACAGCATATGCCCTAACTTTTCTGCCTTAGTGCTGAGGTAGGGCGAATTAAACGTATTGGCTTCAATGAGCAGAGGGACACGCTCCGTCACCTCCAGGCCATATCCCCGCAACCCAGCAATTTTGCGCGGGTTATTGGTAATCAAGCGAATGTTATGAATACCCAAGTCGTTGAGAATCTGAGCGCCCACCCCATAATTCCGCAGGTCCGCTGGGAATCCCAACTTTTCGTTAGCCTCCACTGTATCCAAGCCCATATCTTGCAGGGTATAGGCCTTTAACTTGTTAATCAGACCAATGCCTCGCCCCTCTTGACGCAGGTAGACGACAACCCCCTGCCCCGCACTTTCAATCATCTTCAACGCAGCCTGAAGCTGCATGCGACAATCACAGCGCAGCGAACCAATCGCGTCCCCAGTCAAACATTCAGAGTGCACACGCACCATCACGGCAGTATCGGTGAATGCCCCAGGATCGCCTTTCACAATAGCAACGTGATCCGAGTTATCGAGGGTATTCCGATAGCCATAAATTTTGAACGTCCCAAACTCGGTGGGCAGGTCTGCAATCGTCTCCCGATGGACAAAGCGCTCATGCTGCAGCCGGTAGCTAATCAAGTCAGCGATACTAATGATCTTCAAGTTATGTTGACGGGAATAGTCAAAAAGCTGAGGCAGCCGAGCCATCGAACCATCTGCATTCTGAATTTCACAGATGACACCTGCCGGATAGAGACCGGACAGACGAGCCAGATCAATGGCAGACTCAGTGTGACCCGCACGGGTCAGAACACCACCCGTACGCGCCCTCAACGGAAAAATATGGCCCGGTCGCTGCAGATCGGTGGGCTGAGAATCGGGATTAACCGCCACCTGCATGGTTCTCGCCCGGTCTTCCGCAGAGATGCCGGTGGTGACCCCTAGATGGGTGGCTGCATCAATGCTGACGGTGAAAGCCGTCTGGTTGCTATCGGTGTTGCGCTCCACCATCAGCGGTAGCTCTAGCTGATCTAACCGCTCACCCGTCATCGCTAGGCAAATCAGCCCCCGTGCTTCCACCGCCATAAAGTTGATCATTTCCGGGGTGGCAAACTGGGCGGCACAGATCAGATCGCCTTCATTCTCGCGGTTTTCATCATCGACCACAACGATGGCATGACCCGCCTTGAATTCCGCTAAGGCAGATTCGATAGAGTCAAACTGAAGAGAGTCGCTAGTCGCAGCCATGAGAAAAAGGTCGTTAAGATTTCTTAACATCATTCTAATCTGATCGCGGCCCTACCTGCACCCGCTTCACCGTTAGATTTTTGCATTCAGAATCAAACTTTGGTACTACAATGCACCAATGCTATCAATGCACTAGCAGCCCTCTGCTGCTGTAAAACACTATCTGCAAAGGATATAGATCATGGGTTCCCAGGCACGGGTCGGGATTGTTGGGGCATCGGGGTATGGTGGCATCCAGTTGGTTCGCCTGCTGACGGAGCATCCCAATGTCGATTTGGTCTTTCTGGGTGGCGAAGGGAGTGCTGGCAAAGCCATGTCAGAGATCTATCCCCATCTGCATCATCGGGGGATGGGAGATATTGAGCTGGTTAACTTAGAAGAGATTGCCCAGCGCGCCGAGATTGTGTTTCTGGCTCTGCCCAATGGTTTGGCAGTCAAAATGGCCCCAGAGCTGGTGGAAAAGGGTTGCAAGGTTCTCGATCTATCAGCGGACTATCGATTTTCTGATTTATCTACTTATACGCAGTGGTATCGAACCACGCATCCTCGGCCTGAAGTAGCAGAACAGGCCGTCTATGGACTGCCGGAACTGTATCGAGATCGCATCTCCAGCGCCCAACTAATTGGCTGTCCGGGATGCTATCCCACCGCGAGCTTGCTAGCTTTAGCGCCCCTCCTCAAGCAAGGTCTAATTCAGCCGGAGAGCGCCATTATTGATGCGAAGAGCGGAACATCAGGCGGTGGCCGACAGGGAAAGCTGAACCTCCTTCATGCTGAGGCAGAGGGAACGCTGGGAGCCTACGGGGTAGCACGCCATCGACATACACCAGAGATTGAGCAGATCTGCAGTCGTTTGGCAGGCAATGAAATCATGGTGCAGTTCACGCCCCACCTCGTTCCGATGACACGCGGGATTTTATCAACGGTTTACGCCACGCTGCGCGATCCGGGGTTAGTCACTGAAGATCTGCTGACTATTTTCAACGTTTTCTATCGTCATGCACCCTGGGTACAGATTTTGCCCAGTGGCGTCTATCCGCAGACCAAGTGGGCTTGGGGAACCAATCTCTGCTACATCGGCATTGAGGTCGATCAGCGCACCGGTCGCGTGGTGGTGATGTCCGCCATTGATAATTTGATGAAGGGACAGGCCGGTCAAGCTGTTCAGTGTCTTAACCTGATGATGGGCTGGCCGGAAGATTTGGGCTTACCGAAGCTGTCGTTTTATCCCTAGGAGCGGGATTGAGGGACAATAGAGCCGGTCTATATTTTCACTAAGGGGCAAGCAGTGGTCACGGCCTGGATAGTTTTAGTTGCGATCGCACTGACAATCGGTGCGGGTTTAGGAGCAATGCTCGGTTCCGTCAACCTCTCGCAGGGAACGACGCTGGCGGTGGTCACGGGCATGGGGGCGGTTCTATCTAGCGGCTGGCTGGCGCGTCGGTTCTTGGATTGGATAGAGCAGCAGCGGCCTGAAACCTGGAGGGCCATTTCTATTCGCACCGGGTTTATTTTAGGCGCCATCAACTTAACGGTGGGCTTGGTGTTGGCAGTGATCACCGTTTGGCGAGTCATCTGGCCCACCCAAAGCTGGCCTTGGATGCTGCTTGGCAGTGGCCTGGGTCTGTTAGGAGCTAGTTTAGGCGGCCTGATTGCAGTCAGAGCTGTATCTGAAGCGAACGGTTAGCCGCTGTCGAGCAGCAGGAACGCTCAAAGACACTATCGTGAGCTAACGGTTTGAGAATCAATGCGAACCAGCCGAATTTCAGTTCGCTGATTTTGAGGATCATCTGGGGATATATTTGGCAACGGTTCGCTGAAGCCTTTGCCCTCGGCACTAATATTTTGCTTGAGCCCTTTATTTTTTAGGTACTGAGCAACGACATCTGCACGCTGCTGGCTGATGATCTTATTTGTTTCAGGATCTCCAGTTTTAGAGGTGTGACCAATCACCCGTACAGCCACCGTTTCTGGGTTGAATTCAGAAATTTCCGCTGCCAGCTGATCCAGAACCTGGGTGCCGTTGTCGGCCAATTGCGTTGAAGCAAACTCGAACCGAACCTGCTGGACATCCAGGTTGCCAATATTCGGTGCATCCTGAATTTGGCGGGTGCTGACGGCAGCTTGAGGGCTTCCCTGACCGGCAACAGCTCCCTCTAACTTCGCCGCCAATTCGGGATCGTCAGCTCGAATCAGGCTAATCAGGGTTTGTGTATTTTTCGCCGCCTTAGCCAATGGCTCAGGGTTATACAATTTCTGTGGTTCTGCAGGCACGGCATCTAACTGTCCTGAGAGAACTAGCACAGATGCGATCGCATTAATCCGCTGCGTGAGCGTCCCCTTCTCCATCCATGTTTTAGACTCTGCGGCTGTGAAAAAATCAATCCCGTCTAAAACGGCGGCGGCATCCTCAGGCGCGAGATCGCCGTCTTCAGCGATCTGCTGCTGCAGTTCTGCCGCCGAGCGCATGTTGGTGTCAATGCGGCGGTAGTAGGTTTCTAACAGGTTGGAGACCTGCTCTGGCTGGGATTGAATGACGCGGTCAGAGGCCACCAACACATCAACGATTGACTTAGGCGTGTCTCGACTGGAGAGTACTACCGTATACCCCTGCTCGCGCGCCTGCGTGACAAAGGGTTCCCAGAGAATTGCGATCGCAACGTTTTTAGACGGCTCTTGCATAACCGCCCAAGCGTCAGAGGCATCGGCAACCTCGATTAGATCAAAATCAGACAGATTAAACGTATCGAACTTGGTATCCAGAACCAACGCTAAATATTCGCTGGGGGTATCTACTGCATAGACAATACTCGGCTTTTGGCCCTTCGCCTTCGCCTCATCCACCAGCTTCTTGAGATCGAGCAAAGACTTGAGCTGGGGATACTTTTTGTTGTTCAATACTGCGGCATCGGCCCCAATGGTGTTGTCGATCATGCCAACAATCTTGCCCTTGGGCTTGTGGCGTAGAAATTGATCGAGCGTGGTCACTAGAAAGTCAGCTTTGCCGTTGCCCAGCGCCGCCGCTCGGGCCGATTGATCAAACTCATCTTCGTAGTTGAGCGTAGTACCCGACTCTTCGAGGGCGCTTTGGAAAGCCCCATTGCGAAAGGTACTGTACCCGCTGAACGTATCGCCTAAAAGCGTCAGTTCAGGACGGTCTACAGTCCTAGATGAAACCTCTGCTGAGCGATCAGTATCACCTAAAATCAAGGGCAGCATGATGTTCTTTGCTAAGAAGTATCCTCCTGCAATGAGCACGCCATAGGCCAATAAAACTGGAGCAATGGAGCGGAGCCGGTTGGGCTGGCTCAATTTTCGACCACAGTTCTCACATTGTTTCGCGGTAGACGCATTGCGACCATATCCGCACTGGGGACAGGTAACAGGCTGAGACTCAACAGGCATAGGAGATCTTGGTACAAAAACGATGGATGAAACGTATGAGGATAGGCCGACTGCCTTATTTCTTTTTTCCTCAGAAAAAACTCAACAGAAGAGCAGCTCGCCCCTTGCTGAATCTTTACGCATTTACCGATAGCAACCCCACTCATCGATTCATGGAATTTTTCCGTGTAAAGGATCCTTTAATTCCATCCCCCATCAATGTTAGTTATTAGCTTAATCTGAGTTCTGCACAAAAGTCTGTTTTCAAGCAGACAGAGTTGAACAAAATACGCAATTATCGAAGGCGATCACGAAGAAAAGATCCCTCTTCACAGCCAGCGGGAACAGTTTCCGCTGTTCGTAGCCAACGACAGAGTTTATTTGAGACAATAGGGGCTGTGCGCCACTCAAGTTTTGTTTTGCCAAGCCAGTCTCTCCTGTCCCAACAACAAATTACCTACAGCCCTGCCTACACACTCGTGCCCACCTATGAGTGCTTCAATCGGTGCACCTACTGTAACTTCCGGGTCGATCCCGGCCAGGATGCATGGCTGACGCTGGCGGATGCCGAGCAACGTCTGCACTCGTTGGCGGGACGGGGGATCATTGAAATCTTACTGCTCAGTGGCGAAGTCCACCCTAGTAGTCCACGGCGTTCAGGCTGGTTTGAGCATCTTTATCAGCTCTGTGAACTGGCGCTGAACCACGGATTTCTACCCCACACCAATGCTGGACCGCTCAGCCACCCTGAGATGGAACGGTTGCGTTCGGTGAATGTTTCAATGGGTCTGATGCTAGAACAGCTTAGTCCTAAGCTCTTGGAGACCGTCCATCGTCACGCCCCCAGTAAGGAGCCTAATCTGCGTCTGCAGCAGCTAGAGTGGGCTGGAGAGCTGCAAATCCCGTTTACGACGGGCTTGCTACTGGGTCTCGGGGAAACGGAGGCCGATCGCAGAACGACGCTAGAGGCAATCGCCACCGTTCATCGTCGCTGGGGCCATATTCAAGAGGTCATTTTGCAGCCCCATAGTCCTGGAGAGCGGCAAACCTGGGAAGGTGAGGCGTTTAGTGCTGAGGATTTAGCTAAGGTCGTTGCGATCGCAACCCAAATTCTCCCCCCCGACATTACGATTCAAGTTCCCCCTAACCTGATTGAGACCCCCAATATTCTCATAAATTGCCTCAAGGCAGGAGCCAGAGACCTAGGAGGCATCGTCCCCCGCGACGAAGTCAACCCCGACTATCACCATCTCTCTCTTGAGCAGCTATCGGCAACGTTGCAGACTGCAGGCTACGAGTTAACCCCTCGCCTGCCGGTCTATCCCCACCACGAAAGCTGGCTAGCGCCTAGACTCCAAGCCGCTGTTCAGCAGCACCGTGGGCAAATCACTAAGCCCGTGACATCGGATCGAGTTTCTGACGCAGCTCCGCTTTAATGCGATTGAGAATATAGGTCTGATCTAGAGATTCCAGAATCTCTGTCACCACCGTCTTCGGCCCCTGCGGCCCCCAGGATGCACCATTGCTGAGGTACTGTTTGGTCACCTGCCCAATACTGTAGGACGATACCCCTGCCACCGCCGCCTGAGTAATCGCAACCGACAGATAGGGTACCAGTGATGCCCCACCCGTGACCGGTGCAGCAACGCCCAGAATTCCCTTCAGAGAACTGAGTCCAAAGGTTGCCAACAGTTCAGTAGCGCTGATGCCCCCCATTGCCACCGCAATGTTTCGCAAGAGGCCCACGGCCCCCTGCTGAGTCATAGAAATACCGTAGAGCTTTGACAGGGTGAGAATCATAGCGATATCAATTACGGCACTGCTGAGGATATCAACCAGAGTGATCGGGTTCAGTGCGATCGCAACCCCTTTCGTCATCACGCTCTGCCAAATAATCTGATTGGCACTCCGGTCTCGGATTTCCATTTTCCGCTGCACCACCTGCTCATGAATCTCATCGGCGTAGAGCAGCGTATTGAGAGCCACTAGCGCCTTACCTTCCCGATTGAGAATTTCTAGAATCTTCAGCTTTAGATCCGTAATTTGAGGCGGTCCCGGCACCAGTTCAGCCCCGAGGCTACCGTCTGCTCGCGTCACGGCCTTCGCCATGAGAGGGGCAGCTGACGCCATCACAATCTCGTCGGGGGAGAGCAGTTCTCGCACCCGGTCATCACGAATTTTTTCATAGATGAGCTGTCGATCTGCCTCAGGATACTGATCGACCTTATTGAACACCAGCAGCAGCGGCTTACTAGCCTGCCGCAGGTTCGATAGCGCTTCATACTCGACCTTGGTCAAATCACCCGCAATCACAAATAGAATCAGGTCGGCCTGCTGAGCCACGTCTTTAGCCAGTTGCTCCCGTTCCTCTCCAGCAATCTCATCAATGCCGGGGGTGTCAATGAGCTGGACTTGCGATCGACCATTGCCTGCCAGAGAGACGCGCACTAAACCATCAGCATTTTCAGCCACATCCCAACGAGCCTGCTGTGTGGTTTGAGTGACGCCGTGGGTCGGTCCCGTCGCAAAAATAGACTGCCCCACCAGCGCATTCAGCAACGAAGACTTACCGCGACTAACGAGGCCAAACACCGCAATATGAACCACCTGATTTTCCAACTTATCCAGCATGGACTGCAGGCTGGCAATTTCAGACTCCAGCCCCGCCTGTTCTCGCCGCGACAGATCTAGCTTCTGCACCAGCATCTGTAAAGACTCCTGTGCATGTTGGTAGCCCAAATCAGATTGAATGCGCTCAAAGTCCTGAATCGCCTGCTCAAGATCAGACTCTAGCTGTATCAAGTCATCTGTCGGGTTCTGGTTTCGGCTATCAGGAGCATCAAGAGGCATTAAAGTTCCATTCTTCGAAAGAGGTACGCAGGAGCGTTACTAAAGTATCTCTAGAGTAGCGCCTGTCGATTTTGGCAAACGACTTTCAAGCCCGCAGCTCCAGAAAACACTGTCGCGAGGTATAGCCTTTAATTCGGGCAAGTACATTCGAGCGATAGACTTGAAGCTATTAATCATCTAAGAACAATGCCCACCCCAACACCACCGACCACTCGTTCAAAGCAAGCTCCTTGGGTTTGGGGTATTGTCGGCTGCAGCGTTATGGTACTGCTTGGCTTCGCGGGCTGTGTTGCAGGAGTTGGCTATTTCGGACAACGGGTGTACACAGAGATTCAGAAGCCTGTCAATGAAGATGACATCGTCGCAGCGCTAGGGGATATTCCCGTCTACCAGCCCAGCAAGTTTGATCCAGAGTTAACGAAAGTTCTGAGAAGCTCCACGGCGATTCTGCCGGACCGCTTAGTGGCGACTCACGCAGCTTTTCGCTCGCCAGATCCAGAAGATACAGTGATCGATTGGTATAAGACTGAAATGTCAGAACTGGGCTATGAATCTAGCGATACAGAACTTGGATTTATACGTCAGGTTCAATTCGAAAATGGGCGCGACAGTCTACTTGTACAGCTACAGCCAGATTCAGAAGGAGCTGAAGGCAGCTCAAGAATTTCGCTGAGCCTTTTTCAGCCCCTTCAGTCTCAAGAGAAATAGTTAGCCCATCTGCAGCAAGACCTTCAAGGTTCCGCGCTGCTGGGCCTGTTTAAACGCCATCAATCCCTCGGACAATGGATATTGAGCATGAATCAAAGGCTGGACATCGACCTGTCCCTTTTCTAAGACTCTCAACGCCTTAGAAAAGGGTCCACATCGAGATCCCACTACTGTAATTTCATCGACGACTAACGCCGAAGCATCTAGGCTGAGATTGCCAGCATAGGTGCTTTTCATCACTAGAGTTCCCCGAGGGCGGAGCGCCTTGCGTGCAGTTTCAAACCCTGCTGGATTGCCGGTGCAGTCCACAGCGATGTCAAAGCTACGGTTTTCGATAGATTCTTCGCGAGTGGTTGAGATTCCCAAGGCTTCGAGATGGGCCAGTTTTTCGGGGTGACGACCGACCACCCGCAAATTACAGCCCGTTAGCGCTAGGGTTTGAGCGATGAGTTGCCCCAGCTTACCGTCTCCGACGACTAAGATGCGATCGCATCTCTCAATTGCAACCTGCTCCTGAATCTCTAGCGCCGCCGCAATCGGTTCTGTAAACGTCGCCGCCTCCGTAGAAATTGCCTCCGAGACCAAATGAAGATTCTTCGCCGGCAGCGTCAAATATTCTGCAAACGCTCCATGGTGATTCATAATCCCAAGCACCGTCCGATTTTCACAGTGCGTCGGGCAGCCGATTTGGCAATAGTGACAGACACCACAGGCCGCATTAATTTCACCCACCACTCGCTGATCGATCAGATCAGCAGGCCCCTGCTCCACCACCCCAACAAACTCATGGCCAATCACCCCCGTATAGGGGTAGTAGCCCCGCAGTAGCTCCAAATCGGTATTGCAGATGCCCGCGCAAAGCACCCGGACGAGAGCCTCCCCCTCTGCGGGCTGGGGTTGGGGCAGATCAGTACAGAACTGGAGTCGTTGATCTTCTAGCCAGAGTCCTTGCATCGTATCGTCTTCATCAGCTTACTCTTAAAATCTAAAGCCGTTCCCAGCCCTGACCGCCATAGACTGACACCGGCTCTGGGTGGAAAATTTCACACAGCAGCTCCGCCGAATCAACAAGGCGCGGACCCGGGCGATTGAAATACTGATTACCATCCGCCAGAAAAACCTGTTGCGCCTGCACAGCCTTCAGCTTTCCCCAGTGAGGATGCTGGATCATATCCTGAGCAGCCCTCCGAGTTTGCTCCAAATCAAAACCACAGGGCATCAGCACCATCACATCAGGGTTAGCCGCGACCAGCGCATCCCACGTTAGCCACGGAGAATGCTGCCCCGTTTGCCCCAACAAATTTTTACCACCCGCAATTTCGACCAGCTCTGGCACCCAATTACCTGCAGCCATTAACGGATCGGTCCACTCGATACAGGCTACCCCTGGACGACTAGCGTACGTCCGATTCTGACAGACATCCAAGCGAGCCTGCAGCGCAGAAAGCAAAGGAGTTGCATCCACTCCTAAAGCCGCAGCAACACGCCGGATATCCTGCCACACATCTCCCAGAATTTGGGGCTGAAGCGAAATAATCTGCGGCGAATGATTCGTCAGTTGAGCAACGGCATCCTCAACCTCAGAAAGACTAACGGCACACACATCACATTGAGCCTGAGTGATCACGTGAGTCGGTCGTAGCTGCTCTAGCTGTTCGAGATCAATCCGATAGATGCTGAGCGCTGCCTGCAGTAAATCTTCAACTCGATCATGAATCTCTCGACTGCTGCCCTGGGGATCAAGGTTAGGAGCCGTACAAACCGGCAAAGACTCAACGGCAGGGGGAGCATCGCATTCGTGCGAACGCCCCACCAGGCAATCTACTAATCCCAGCGCTGCCACAATTTCAGTCGCGCTGGGGATCAGCGAAACAATGCGCAGCTCAGCCACTAGTCAATACTGATGGACTGGGGACCACCATTCTTGCTGCTGTCGAAATTAGAAGCAGCAGTATCAGAGACAGGCTTACCCGTTTCCTTCTCTAGCCAACTCTTCACCGGATCATCTGCAAGGTTGAGACGAAAAACGCCCGACGTAAACCCGCCCATGAAGGCCAAAGGCTTTTGCAGAAACTCTTGAAACAAAGGTGATAATTCGTCGAAAAACATCAGTCGTATCCACAGCATCAGCGCAACGTCTACCATGTTAAAGCGTTTTTTGCTCTGTTGGCACAGCGATTCTTAGCGAGGCACTAGAGATGGAAGCATCAGATACAAGCCATTCCTACAGGGTTGGTGTGCAATGGACAGGTAATTTAGGCACAGGAACCCGAACCTATACTGGCTACGAGCGTGCTCACGTCGTTCAGGTCCAAGGCAAGCCCCCACTTCTGGGTTCATCAGATCCACAATTTCGGGGCGACGGCAGCCGATACAACCCCGAGGAATTGCTCGTTGCTTCTCTGGCAAGCTGCCACATGCTTTGGTATCTCCATCTCTGCGCTGAAGCAAGCATTGTCGTGACAGACTACTGCGACGATGCCGTCGGCAAAATGATCGTTCAAAAGAACAGCAGCGGATGCTTTGCGGAGGTACGTCTTTTCCCTCAAGTCACAGTTGAGCAAAGCGCTAACGCACTACTAGCTGATCAGCTTCATGATCGAGCCCATCAGCTCTGTTTCATTGCTAATTCTGTCAATTTTCCCGTACACATTCAGGCAGCAACTATTCAGAAGCAATCAGAAGTGATATAGAATACCAAATCCAAATCCAAATTAACCCAACAAGCTCATAGCGAAACAGTCAGACTGGGCGCAAAAAGCCTTTGATGCAAGGAATTCATCTATCTGGGGCACAACACAAAGCATCTTATTTTTTAGAGTTAGAAGCGGCAACAAATCAAATACCGCCCTAATTTTTATTGGTGCTGAGCACAAATCAAAGTAGGCGACCTCAACAAAAAGCCTTTACTTTTCTAAAGTTCAAACATTTTGTCTCAATATATAAAAATTGAGCAGAGAAAAATTCACCAGTCCTTCACGGCCTTAATTATAAATTTAGTGAAGTTTTGTCAGAATTTGACAGAAGCTAAGAACTCAGGGCAAGTAGCTCTCTAGTTTGATCGATATGTAAATTTTGTGAGTGGAGGTAAATTATGCCTAGAACCAATGGAACGGCTGGTAAGGATACGCTCACGGGGGGAAATGGGAAGGATACTCTATTTGGTGGTGCAGACGGAGCTGATCTCCTAGATGGCCGTGGCGGGAATGATCGGCTCATTGGCGGAAATGACTCCAGTGGTGGTGACCGTGTTTTTGGTAGAGCGGGTAACGACAGCTTGTTGGGGTGTACAGGGGATGACTCACTGTACGGCGGTCGTGACAATGACACCTTAGATGGAGGAGATGATCGAGACTTTCTCTCTGGTGAACAAGGCAATGACATGTTGTTCGGTGGCAAGGGCAACGACACCCTCAAGGGCGGAGTGGGGAAAGATACGCTCAATGGCGGTGAAGGAAATGACTCGCTCTGGGGTGAAGCGGGCAACGACTCGCTCTGGGGAGGCGCAGGCAAAGATACGCTTTACGGTGGCGACGGAAACGACATCGTTAATGATGGAGACGGTAGCAGTAAGCTTTTTGGCGGAAACGGCAACGACCGTCTTTGGAGTGGAGCAGGTAACGATACGGTCAAAGGTGGCGATGGCGCTGACACCCTAAATGCAGGCAGCGGCAACGATATCTTAGACGGCGGCAAGGGGAACGATTCTCTCTTTGGAGCAGACGGTGCCGATGTTCTCTATGGTCGCGGCGGAGATGACACTCTAATCGGCGGTAACGATTCTGCTGGCGGTGACCGAGTCTATGGTGAGGCAGGTAACGATAGTCTACTAGGCTGCACAGGGGACGATTCTCTTTATGGCGGTATCGGCAACGACACCCTTGATGGAGGCGACGACAAGGATCTTCTGATCGCCGGTAGCGGTAAGGATAACCTCTACGGCGGCAAGGGCAATGACACCTTAGATGGTGGCGATGACAATGACACCTTAAATGGTGGCGATGGCAACGACGTGCTCTGGGGTAAAGCAGGCAACGACTCACTCTGGGGAGGCGCAGGTAAAGATACGCTTTACGGCGGCACTGGGGACGACTTTGTCGGCGATGGCAGCGGTAGCAGCTTGCTGTTCGGGGGAGACGGCAATGACCGTCTCTGGAGCGGCGACGGGAACGATACGCTAGATGGTGCCAGTGGCGCGGACAGTCTAAACGGCGGCAACGGCAATGATGAATTGAAGGGTGGAAGCGGTAGCGATTCCCTCTTCGGGGGCAATGGCTCTGACCTGCTGCGCGGGAGTTTTGGCAACGACACTTTAATTGGCGGCAATGAATCCAGCGGTGGCGATCTCATCTTTGGTGACGCAGGTAATGACTCACTTCTGGGCTGCACGGGCGATGATTCGCTCTACGGCGGCAGCAACAATGACACCCTTAAAGGTGGTCTAGATAATGACCTACTCGTCGGTGGACGGGGACGTGATGTGATTGCGGGAGGAGCAGGAGCTGACACCATTCGGTTTAACTCTGCGACAGAAGGCCCAGACATCATTGAAGGCTTTTCAGTCGCGGATGACACTGTTCAAGTTGTTGCCAGTGGTTTCGGAGGACTAGCGACCGGAGGGTTGGCTGCCAGTGCATTTGTTCTGGGCACAGGGGCAAGCGACGGTAATGATCGGTTCATCTACAATCAAGGTAATGGCAGATTGTTCTTCGATGCCGATGGCAGCGGTGGTCAGGGTCAAACCCTAATTGCCACCTTCTTAAACCGTGCGAATCTCACGAACAGCGATATTAAGATCATCTAATCGATCCGAAAGGCATCGCTACGCAAGATAGAAACCATCAAGAATGAAAGGTAGGGCTGTATTTCTCAGCCCTACCTTTTAAATTTCTATGCTGCTTTTGTGGCAGTGACAGCAAGGAAGGGATCGCTTGTCCCAATATTAAATAGGGCCAGAATAGCGTTCTCTTCCGGTCGATTGACGATGGCTTCTGGAGAACCGAAGCCCTTAATGGATTCGAAGTAGGTTTTGACCATCTGCAGATGCTCTTGATCGCCTGATTCCCGCCATGCCTGAATGGCTTTGTTAGGAAACATTCGGTTGGAGAAGCTAACAATGGCAGCGCCCCCAACCGTCAAAACTCGATGAATTTCACTAAACACGGCTTCAGGATACTGAAGATACTGCACCGATACGGCAATCAGAACAGCGTCAAAGCTCTGGTCTGCTAGCGGTAGCTTCGGATTCTCGTTGAGATTTTGCACAAAGTAGTGATCTAATTGCGGATTTTTGGCCAATTCCTCAGCGTTGAGGCCGTGACCTTCGACATGGCTGTAGGTGACGTCTTTCGGCAGGTGAGAGACCCAACTGCTCATTAAATCCAGGACGCGAGCGTTTGTGGGGATGCGATCGCAATATAGCTGCGTCAGTTGTTCAATGAACCGATCATCAACATGGGTCACAAAGCGAGGATAGTCGTAGAATAAATCGTCCTGAGTCTCGTCGAGTTTGGTACGCTGATGGGGCTGCAGCAACATAATTGTGAGTGGCCTAGGGTTACTAAGAAATATTAACAAACAGGTTTAGGGCTATGCTGCCGTTTATTCGTTCAGATCTCGCTCAACTCACGGCCTATACACCTCATCCTGAATCGGCGGAACAGCCCGCTCAAGTGGATCAGTTAGACACCAACGAGTGTCCCTACGATCTGCCAGAGCCTCTTAAGGAGAAGCTAGCCTGGAACTATCAGCAACAGATTTCAGCTAACCGATATCCAGATGGTGGTCACTTAGCCCTCAAGCAAGCCATTGCTGCCTACGTCAGTGAAACGAGCGCACTCTCTTGCTCAGCAGACGCGATTTCCGTGGGGAACGGGTCTGATGAGCTAATTCGCTCGTTGCTGATTGCGACTTGCCTGGGAGGGCAGGGTTCTATATTGGTGGCCGCTCCTACCTTTTCGATGTACGGCATTTTGGCCCAAACGTTAGGCATCCCGGTGGTGACGGTTGATCGCCATGATGATTTTTCAATGGATCTAGAAGCAGCTCAGGCTACAGTTTCAACACCAATCAACGCTCCGATTCGCACTGTGTTCGTCGTGCATCCCAACTCTCCGACCGGGAATCCACTCACGACGACAGAGATCGAGTGGTTAAAAAGTCTGCCGGAAGAGATTCTGGTAGTGGTAGATGAAGCCTATTTTGAGTTTTCGCAGCAGACGTTGGTGGCAGAGGTGCAGCATCGCACGAACTGGATCATTCTGCGAACCTTCTCTAAGGCTTTTCGATTGGCAGCGCATCGGGTGGGATATGCGATCGCAACACCTAAACTCACCAACGTTTTAGAAAAAGTACGGCTCCCGTACAATCTACCGGCAATGTCTTTGGCTGCTGCGGAACTGGCAATGTCTCAACGGCAAGAACTACTGCAGAACATTCCTGAAGCAATCTCAGAGCGAGATCGTCTTTATCAGGCCCTGGCTCAGTTCCCGAGCCTACAGCTTTGGCCCAGCGCGGCTAACTTTATCTATTTGCGAGCCTCTTCAGCAGAAGCGACGGCTAAACTGGCTCAAGATCTCAAGCGTCAGGGCACCTCGATTCGCCACACTGGGGGCGGTCTTCGCATTACCGTTGGTTCGCCTGAGGAGAATCAGCGAACGATTTCTCGCATACAGATAGCGCTTGAATAGCAATGACTTTCGTCTTACACATTAGCTTGGACTAAAACAGCTTTTGCAACGTGAAAGAACAAAGACAAAGACATCTAGATAAAAAATAGCTTCCTCAACGGTTGCTCATATAAGCAGTGCAAAGTGGCGCAAGCTTTTCAATGTATTAAGAGAGTTCGAAGGATGATTAGGCGGATTACAACTGAAGTTTATTAATGATGAGCGTTTTTTCCGCTGCTTTGGAATACCAGGCCCATATAGTGAGGGTGAAGTTAGTTTTAGAGATGAAATGCCAGCGCCTTACACACCTTTTAGAGAAATAGAGTTTTTACTGATTCCAAAGACATTTCAAAATCCAAAGGCAGACCCAAGCCGCCCTCTACCAGATATACCTAACGACATAGATTTATTAACTTCATTATTTAAAGAATTCCGCCAGTTTTCCTCTTCAGATTTGTGAAGAGGAGATCAAGATTCTTGGCTATGAATGGGATGTTTTTTGATTAGTGATCATACACTTGCCAACAGAAACTTTTCTAGGTCACGCTGGCTGCGATTAGCTTCACCCCAAAATGCGAACCAGGCAATCATCAGAAAGAGGAGAGGCATCCCAAGAAAGACGAGTCCGATTCCGGTCGGGAATAGATTCGTGGTCAGATTTGCGATCGCAATCGGCACCGTAAACCCATACCAGAAGAGCAGCCATACCCCTAGAAACAAAGATACAACAGGATGAAAGCTCATCGTCACATGGACGAGAGTCATGTCACCCTGTTCTTCAAAGCGTCCTCGAATAACGGGTAAGAACGAATTGCGATAGTGAATAATCCGATGGATTTTAAAACTCTCTTCAGACACCACCCCTTGATAGGGGGCATGATCGCGCAAGAGCAAACGCAAAAGCTTTACTGGCTCCACTTGCTCCTGAAGACGTTGGAAAACCAAGGACTGCGGAGAATCCGTTTGCAACGTAAAAGTATGGTAGGGAACCAGCCTCATAATCGAGAGTCTCTTGCATGCAGAGAGACACTGTTTTCCTATTGGTCGCTGGGATTTAGCATATCATTTGCCACAGCCTGGATCGTTTGCCTCAGCTTCCCGTCAGGAGCATTCGCCTCCGCCTTAGCAAACAACGTACGTGCAGTCTCTACATCACCCTGAGTGCTGCGGAGAATCGCCTTATTCGTCAGTGCCGTGACGTTATCGTTCTGCTGGGCCAGTACTTGATCATAGGCGGCCTCCTCCTTATCCTTACGATTCATCGCCGCGTAGAGATCTGCCTTCGAGAAATAAAGATTGAAGTTACCCGGCTGAAGGGCAATGAGCCGTTCTAAATAGCCCACGGCAGACTCATACTGCTCCTGCTCTCGATGCAGGTCCACCAGCCTCAGCAACGCCTCACCATCTTGTGCATTCTTCTTTAAAGCTTTTTCATACCTCCTAACCTCCAATGACGCCTGTTCTTGCAAAGGAGAGGACTGTGCTTGCCCAGCCTGGAACTGCAGTTGACTGCCCCCCAACCAAAGTCCCATGCCCACAGCCGCAATCCCAAAAGCCGCCAGTGCTTTCGGCATGAGATTGGCTGACTGCCCCAAAAGCGGAGGAAGCTGGGTCTTCAGTAGCGCCTTTTCACAGCCATTGCCTAGCTTTAAGAGGGTTCGAGTTCGAGACGCACTATATAGTTCCGAGAGCATCCAAGAAATAGGGGCAGACGTATTCCTAGCCACCGCCACCGAAGTCTTTCCAGAAGAAATAATCGAGACAGAGGAGTAGAACTGACGGTAAACGGCACGGGCTGCATCTAAGCGAGTCGTGAGCGGTCGCAACCTTTGCTCAATGTCGATCAAGTTCGCAGAACCAGCAGGCAGCAAATCACACTTCGTCAAAATCAGGGCGAAAAGATACTTCAAACCGCTTTGAGCCGCCAAAGAAGCCATCGCTTCTGCCTGCTGAGCCATCTCGTCTAGCTGCGTTGGATAGTTCAGATCCTGGACAAGGGCGACAGCATCAATAAACATGCAGCACCCGTGGGAGTTGAGCAACATTGCCTCAAAATCAGGATGGGTGGGGCGGCAGATTTCACCTGGAACGTCAGCCCAGCGGAATTCACATAGCGTTTGATCGTGACGGCGGCGCGGCGTACCCCTGAAGGTAAAGTCAGTCATCTTTAGGGTAGGTGGCGGATATTGCCCCGTCTGCTCCATATAGTCCAGAAGTTCCTCAAGCTGTGCCTGAGTTTGATCATTAGCACCCTCAAACCGGATATAGCCCGAGTCTGCCTGTCGACCTGAGCGGACATCAGCATAGGTACCTGCCAAAAAAACTGACTTCCCAACACCACGATGGCCAATACTCAGCAAATTAAATATGGGTATATTTTTGATCATGATGAATTACGCAAGAGAGCAACTGACGGCAGAAATCGAAGAATATGTAAGTTTTAGAGTCTATATAACCCAGAATGAGCGTTTCTAAAACTGAATCACGTTTAAAAGACCACAAAAGCAGGAAAACTTCATCATTTCAAATTCAGTCTCTTGAGTGGGAACAGTGCCTCATTTGCTGTAGCAGGCATATGACACCCCTAACAGCGCTATTCAGTAGGAAGGATTTACTCTCAATCCCAATGGACAGAGCCATGAGACAAACTCGCCTACGTAATGGTTACCTCCCTGGGGGTGAATAATGGGTGAATGCGCAACGTTGCATGCGCCAATATGAACAAGAAATATATCAGGGTCCATTGAAATTTAGCATTGACATGCGCTTCTTCCTCAGCAGCGGGGAAACAGTCACAGTGAAATTCCATACCTCAAAATAAGAAGGGTTGACTTAACTTAGCCCCCAAATAGTTCTGAGATAGAACAGGGTACGCTATCGGTACTTGAGTAGATCAGCTATCAGATTCAAGCGATTTGTCGCAAATCACTGCGCCTTGAACTTACTCTCTAAAGAACTAAAAATAAGCATCAGCATTGAGACAGTGCAGTGACGACAAAGATTGCAACAAACTCAAATTTAATTTATTTCCAGCGCTGATCTTGAGCAAGAGGTGATCATGCACAAGCATTACCCATTGACACAGTACACGACGTTTTTCCCAATGTCAGTACCTGTCCCATAAAAAAAAGGGGAAAGACAGTCCACTCATTTCAACCGTAAAGGGAAATAAAGGGAATCTTGCCTAAGAGTGTTCCTAAAAAGAAGACCACCCTGATATTCAGCACAGTGAGATCAACCACCCCGCCAAAACATTTAGCAAGCTTCGTGAAACCTTGCATATCGAGGAGTGGCTCTTCTTGAAAGAACGGAAGCAGACTTAAATTCTTTCTTAAAAAGAAAATTCGGGAGATCACAAAAGGCTTTTCTATAAACCACAAAACGGCTCAAACAACTTCCAAATTTTTGATCAAAGAACCTATTTTTGGCGTTTAGCCTCTACCACCACCGCCTGCTCTAAAAAAGTGGAGACGCCCGTACCCCAAAAACTGCCCCTGCGCTTTCTCTCCCGCAGGAAATGCTGTCACTCCAAAGAGGTAAACACCTCCTAAATTAGGATTGCGCTTAGCCTTTAAACTTATAGTGATCGTTTCCCCAGGCAAAATAGGTTCATCAAAACGAACAGTAGTCTGCTGTTGAGCGTCAGTTGTGGCGACTAGGGCAATTGATTGTTTGCGCTGTCGAGAGGGATAGGCACGGGTGGGACCTAGCCGAAAGTCAATTTGCTCCAATCCTTTGCGTTGGGCAAAGGTAAGCTGCTGTAGAGGTTCACCGGCATCTTCAGGGATGCGGAAAGTAAAGTAGTAGTCAGCGCCTCGAAATGCGGCGCCAATGTGAGGCGTGGAGGCTTTAAGCAGTTGGGGAGCTTGAGCAAAGGAAACAGTCCCATCCGCTAACTGGAGAGATTGTGCGGCAGACGGAGAAAGGACTGCAATTGCCGAAGGCAGGCTAAAAGCCATCGCACCCCAAAACGGCAGACTCATCCCCATTCCTAAAGCCTTCAGTTGTTTTACCTTGTTCATCGGCCTCTTCCTGCAAAAGTTATGGTGTGATTACCAGTGAACGGAATGTTCCATTCTTCACCTGTAGCCCACACTAAAGTATCTGACTGAGAATCTGCTTAATCATGAACGAGTATCTTCAAGCTAGCCCGGTCATTGACTGGAAGCACCCAGCCGTTTTAGAGCGTGCTCAGCAGATTGAATTCGCGCAACAATCAGCAGTCACCGCGTCACAATCTGGGCAAAACGTAGTCTCAGAATCCGGTCAAACGGAACGTCTTGCCAAACTCTGCTTTGAATGGGTCCGTGATCAGATCGCCCACAGCGTTGATGCTCAGATGAATCCAGTCACCTGCTGTGCATCAGACGTTCTCAAGCACAGGACCGGCTACTGCTTTGCCAAGAGCCATCTTCTTGCCGCCCTTTTGAGGGCCAATAACATCCCCGCAGGCTTTTGCTATCAGAGATTGAGCCTTAACGATCAGGGTACTCCTTACTGTCTACACGGCTTCAATGCCGTGTATCTAGAAGCATTCGGTTGGTATCGCCTCGATCCAAGAGGCAATCGAGAGGGTATCAACGCACAATTTACGCCACCTCAAGAACAGCTCGCTTACGCAACAACGCTTGCAGGAGAAGTTGATTTTGACGGCATTTTGGCAGAGCCTTTGCCTATGGTGATTAAGGCTCTAGAGAATCACCAGGAATGGGATCAGGCGCTGCAGAATCTTCCTGATCTTGCTCCCGATCAGGGGAAACTGTACGGTTTGAGCCCAGCCCTGAAGTCATAGGCACAGCTCATCAGCCTCCAAGCTGTGATACCTAAGCGGCAGCAGAGACCGTCAACGGGACTTCGAATCGCTGACCAGGTTCTGGATCAAGGATCTGAGTTTCACAGTCGCTGTCGGCGAGTAGCTTGCGAAAGTCTTCCACGTCCCCGTCCATTTTCAGAATTTTGTCGAGGATGCCTTCGTATTTAATATCGCCACCGGCAGCCGTTGACAGAATAAACTCGGGCTGCAGCCATTTGACCACGTCTAACGCGCTTTCCCCACCTTTGATAAACGGCCCTAGGAGCGGCAGGCTTAAGTTGATCAGTGGCGTAATAATCACGTCCACATGCTTGACGGCCTGTACGGCCTCAGAATGGAAGCCATGAGGTTCGTAATACAAGCTTGCCTGACTCGTCAAATCAGTGACCACAAACGCATTTTCCACCAGCAGCGGACCAATGGGAGAGCCGGGGAATGCCTGAACTTTGACCCCATTCTCAGAAAACGTTTCACCGTGATCGAGCGCTGTGACCTGGCGATAGCCCATTTCTTTCACGAGCTTGGCCGCGTTTGGTGATGCCACGACCGGGATGTCATGATCCAGCGCTTTAAGCGTAGGAGGATGAGCATGATCCGGTAGCCCCTGCGAAAGCAAAATCAGATCAATATCATCTGGAATCGGGCGTGGTGTGGTGTGCTCTGCTTTAAAGAACCAAGGCTGATTACCAAACACGAGGGGACCGACTAACCAAGGGTCTAATAATATTTTTTTGCTCGCCAGTTCAATCAGCCAGCTATTGCTATCGAGATAGGTTAGGTGCATTACAGATTCTTGGGTGACTCTTGTTCATGGTAAAGAATATCTGCAGGGAGCGCGGACCAGCCCACAGAGATGGACTAACTTGACATCACCAGTACTTCAGAAATTTTGCCCCGTTTGGCTGGGTTAGAGTTGATCGCTCGCGCGGCTTGAATGGTGCGAATCGGAAAACCTTGGTAGAGATCACGGATAAAGTCACAGTCTGAATTAGAGAGCATCACGCGCACACCCCGCTCAGCCAAGATCACAAACACATCTCGAAGCTGCACCTGATCTTGAGCCGTAAATGCGCCCCGAGAATAGGCGGTAAAGTCACTGGTGGTGCTGAGAGGATGGTAGGGCGGATCAAAGTACACAAAGTCTTGAGATGTTGTGGCGTGCTGCAAAATTTCAGAAAAGGGTCTTAGATAAACCTGAGCAGCCTGCAGAGTCATAGAAGCCGATCTGAGAAGCTCGGGGTTACAAATCGTTGGTTTTTTGTAGCGCCCCATCGGCACGTTAAATTTGCCCTGAGAATTCTCTCGATAAAGGCCGTTGAAGCAGGTTTTATTGAGGTAGATAAATCGAGCAGCCCGTTCAATCGATGAACCTTGGTCTGCAGCCCGCATTTGATAGTAGTATTCGTGACCGTGATGTTGAGCGTGTATTTCTAGCTGTTGAATCAGCGCTTCGACTTGCGATCGCACACAATCGTAGACATTCACCAGTTCAGGATTAATATCAGACAGCGTTGCGGATGCAGGACGCAGATGAAAGAACACAGCGCCGCCCCCGACAAAAGGCTCATAGTATCGAGAATAGTCCTGCGGGAACCAGGGTTGATACTGCGCCAGCAAGCGGCTTTTACCCCCCGCCCACTTCAGAAATGGCCGGGGAGGGATTCTGGACGGACAATCGACGGTCATAACCTCACATCAGCCTCAACCGGGAAAAGTGTTTGACAAAGTTCAGCGATCCCCCAGCAGGATTGTAGCCGATGTCTCGATCAAGACAACGCTACCGTTTAGTTTGGAGGCTGGGAGCTGGGCAACAGGGGGCTTCGTTGAGGGAGCGGCGGCAAAGAGGAACCGGAACCCTGAGGAGAGATTGCCGGCGGCGTTGGTAGCGGCAAAGTGGGGGTCGATAGCCCAGACGGAATCTGAGGCGATGTCGGATCTAACGGATTTTGAGGCGGCGTTGGAGCGAATGGATTTTGAAGCGACGAAGGGCTCTGGGCTTGGCTTGCGATCGCAAGCTCAAATTGAAGACTGCCGTTCGTACTTTTAAGGGGCGTAATTTTATTAATGAGGCCCGTATAGGGTGAATAAAAAACTTTAAGGTTTTTGGCCTGCGCCTCAAGCTGCTGTAGCTCCTTAGCAAGACTGGCTTGAGTTGACTTTAGATTCGAGAGTCCCTGCCCTTGGTTAGAAGAGGGACTAGCCTTAATCCTAGCCAGTACTGCCTGCTCTCTTGCCACAGCAGCTTTTGCCGCCTGAATCTCGCCCTGAAGCCGTTCCAGCTTAACCTGCTCTTCCGGGAGCGGGAGGTTCTGCAAAGCGAAATCAGTATAGGGAGAGTCCTTCCGATACTGAGCGAGTGCTGCTTCTGCCGCATTAAGCCGCACCTTCGCACGCTCAACCCCCTCAGCACTCACTTGTGGGGCCGTAACCTGAGACAGTCGTGGCTCTAGCGCTAAGGAGTTTAGCTGAGCGAGCTGTTGCTGAATTGCCTGACGCCGCTGACTGATGCGTTGCTTTGCATCAGTCGGTTCAGCAATCACCTGCCCCTTAACCACTGAAGCGCCTTCTTTGACCTTGAGATCGGAAATCGAAGAAACCGTCACCTTGAGCTTTGTCAAAACCGGCGTAGGAACAGGGGTCGCCTTGGTCAGACCCGATTCTTTAGGCTTAGGAACGGGGCGACGTGCCAAATCTTGGAGCTGAGTGTCACAGCCAGTCAAACATAGAATCAGACTCACGCCCGCCAAAGTCTGAAGTGACCACTTGGCCTTCGTTTGGAATTGACAGATACCCGCACCCACTTTACTCATTGTCAGGGTTACCTCTCTAACAGTTGCCGGATCTGAGGCACGAGATCAGAGAGGGGAATATCGAGCTGTTCTCCCGTTTCCATGACCTTGACGCGACAGATCTGAGCCTCGTGCTCATTCGACCCAATAATAATGCACAGCGGGATACCCAACTTGTCGGCTCGATCAAGCTGTTTACCAATGCCTTTCTTTTCAAATCCGGTTAAAACTTTGATCCCCGCCTGCCGCAGCCGTTGAGAGATTTCAAAGTAGACCGGCATCAATTCCTGCTGCATGTTAACGATCATTACTTGGGCAGGGCTGGCTGCTAGAGGCTGAATAATGTCAGCATCCAGTAGCTTTCGCATCAGCCGCGTTAGGCCAATAGACAGACCCACACCCGGCATTGTTTCTTGGGCAAACATGCCCACTAATTCTTCGTAGCGTCCACCTGAGCAAATGCTGCCGAGGCTTTCGTAGCCCAAAAGCGTTGTTTCGTAGACGGTGCCGGTGTAGTAATCTAAGCCCCGCGCAATCGATAGATCAATACAGAACTGAGTCTCTGGCACCTGCAGCAGGCGAACGTTTTGGATGACTTCATCTAACTCTTTGATACCCACGACGAAGGTTTCGGGCTGGTTAAGTTCTGTGGCGGTTTGCTGGAGCTGAGCTAAGACTTCATCAACGGAGCCTTGGATCTGAGTGAAGGTGATCATGCGATCGCAACTCTCCTCCAGCACCCCAATTCCCAGAAGCTGATCCTTGACCTTCGCCACGCCAATCTTTTCCAGCATGTCAATAATCTTGATGCAGCCCTTAATCTGATCGGCTTCAACCCCCAATGCCTCAAAAAAGCCCGTCAGGACCTTGCGGTTATTAATCCGAATCAAGAAATCCCCGATCTGGAGCGCCGAAAAGATTTCCGCAATGATCGCAGGCATCTGAGCATCGTAGAGCAGATTAAGGGATCCTCGCCCCACCACATCAATATCGCACTGCCGAAACTGCCGGTAGCGACCCGTTTTAGCGCGCTCCCCGCGAAACACCATGTCCATTTGGTAGCGGGCGAAGGGAAAGACCAGCTCATTGCGATTCCGAGCCACGTAGGCCGCCAGGGGCACCGTTTGGTCAAACTTCAGCGCCCGAGAGTCCTTGCCTTTATCACCCTCCACCTGCATCTGAGGCGGTAGAACCGGGGTGATGGCATAAATAATGTTGTCGCCCTGATTCCCCTTCGCCTGCAGGAGTTCTATCCGCTCCACCGCTGGCGTTTCAATGGGGGTGAACCCATAGCGTTCGTACACTTGGCGAATGGTGTCTAGCCAGTGCTGTTCCAGGCGCTTTTCTCCAGGAAGCAGTTCAATATCAAATCCGCTGGGGAGGGTGTAGTTAATTCGGTCTGACTTAGCCATTTCTTCTATGTATAAAACTGCGGCGTTATTGAAATTGTTTTACAGAGGGGGTAGTGAGGATGTTACGCATCGGATGATCCCCACTAGCCCCCCTTAAGAAGGGGGGAATAGACTTTAAGTCCCCCTTCTTAAGGGGGATTTAGGGGGATCTAAGATACTTCGCCGTCAACCACAAGACTTCTCTCAGAACTTTTCAAGACTTTAATCGCTGGAGCAACGTCTCGCCACTTTTGCTGCTGGGACCAAAGATATATCGAGGCGGCGACACGGTAATGTCCTGTCCTTCCACCTGACGCAGATGCTGGACAGCCTGAAACAGATGCTCCTGCTGTACAACAACAGTGACGGCATACCAGTCGTTACTGCCGCTCCCATTGGTGTATACCTTGGAGATCGTAGGTCCACGCTGTCCCGTGAGCTGATCAAGCTGTTCACGGCTGGTAAGTAACGCCCCCACCTCATCCATTGAACCAGCCCGCACATTGGCGGTGATCGATGTATATTTTTTAGCCTCTTGATTCGCTTCTATCCGTTCTAAAATCTGCTGCGTAATCGCCAGTGCTGTATCCGACTGCAACGCCTTGCGATTGGCAATCAGACAGGCTTGAGACTTGAGAATATTGCCTCCGGCCACCTGCTTGAGGTTATTTTCCCGCAGGGTGGTACCCGTACTGGTGACATCCGAGATCATATCGGCATAACCCATATTGGGCGCCGCCTCTAGGGCACCATTGGCATCCACCAAAACAAAGTTGGTGATGTTTCGATCAAACAACAGCTTCTTGGTGAGATTCTTATACTTGGTTACGATCCGCAAAGGTTTGCCTTGGGCTTTCCACAACAGCGTTAATTCCGCGAGATCTTCGATGGAGGTAACATCAATCCAGCTATTGGGGACCGCTAAGACCACCTCACACTTACCATACCCAAGGGTTTCGTAAGCCGTAATCACGGTACCATCGCCAGGATCTTCTTCGGAGACGACATCGTAACCAGTCACACCTAAATCGGCACTGCCTTCATGGACTTTGACAAAAATGTCTGCGGCTCGCTGAAACAAAACCTCAATTTCAGGCACTGCGGGAATGGTCGCCACGTACTGTCGGTCGTTGGGACGATTGACCTTGAGACCAATGTTGGCGAGTAAATCCATCGTCAGCTTGCCCAAGGCTCCTTTGCTGGGGAGCGCTAGGCGGACTTTGCGATCGCTCATAAAACAGCCTCTGTTCTAAATCTCAAAATTTGCTGGGCGGCCTCATCAACCGTGAATCGCTGGCCTTCTTGTTCAGCCTTGGTTCGCAGGGTGACCGCAGACTGCGCCTGTTCATCAGCCCCCACCACAATCACGAACGGGAAGCTTTGTTTTTCAGCGTACTGGAAGTTTTTGGAGACGGTGCGATCTCGAATCGCTAGCTCAATCTTCAGGCCCTGATTGCGAAGTTGCTCAGCGACGGATATTGCATAACCATGTTGCGCAGCATCTAGAACAATCACAAAGGCATCAAAGCGCAGATGACTGCCGACATTGAAATGGCCCTCACTTTCAAGGGCGACGCAAACACGCTCTAAACCAAAAGAGAAGCCTGTAGCAGGCGTACTGCGGTTACCACCGAGTGTCGTTACCAACTCATCGTAGCGACCGCCCCCGCAAATCTGGCGCTCCCCACCGAGCGAGGCATGGTGAATTTCAAAAATAGTGCCGGTGTAATACTGCAGACCACGGCTAAGACCCAAATCTAAACTGACCTGACTCCAGTCGAGATCGTAAAGCTTCAGCACCTCAACAATAGACCGGAGTTCTTCCAGAGGAGCTGTGTCAATCCCGTAGCGCGGCAACAGTTCTTTGCCCTTTTCTAGAACCTCAAAGGGTTCTCCCTCCAGCGCCGATAGCTCTGTCATGAACTCTAGCGCTTTATCAATGAGGGGAATACGGTTTTGCCGATGAATCTTTTCAAGCAGCCGCGACGCAATTTCTTCGGGACTACGACTACCTTTAAGATCTACATTCAAGCTCCCTAACAGTTCCAGAATGGCAGCTTTAGCATCTGCATCATTCAAGTGCTGAAACAGCGTAACAAGCTTATCGAGCTGACCTTCCTGTTCAGGCGTCGCCGTAGAAGAACCGTCTGTAGGTCGATAGTCTGGATAGATTTCCTGTAGTGTCTGCGCAACCTTTTGCCGACCGTTTTCAGAGCGCAGCAGATCAGTACTGGCCAGCAGCAGATTTTGCAGCCGACTGCCTAACTGCAGTCCTTCTAAAAATTTTGACAGAACCCCAATGTGACCGATAACCACTCGATAGTTCTTCAGACCAAGCTGGTTCAATCCTCGACAAGCCGTCCAAATCACCTCTGCATCAGCCATCGGACCTGCCGATCCCAACAACTCCACGCCCACCTGTGAGAACTGCCGATAGCGCTCCCGCTGCGGACGCTCATAGCGAAACACGGAGCCACCGTAGTAGAGTCGCACAGGCAGCGGGGTTTGCTCTTCTAGATGCTCAACATAGGCCCGAATGATAGAAGCGGTCATCTCAGGCCGCAGGCAAAGCCGCCGATTTTGATAAACGAAATCGTACATTCGGGTGACAATTGCTTCACCCGACTTTCGCAAATACAGCTCAGTATGCTCCACCAGCGGCACGTTAATAGGCCGATAGCCAAATTGCTCAAAGCATTGATGCAGCTCTGTTTCGACAGCCCGATACGCGGCGCAGGTATCGGGCAGAACATCACTCATGCCCCGAACAGGTTGAATTCGGTTGGTTTCCATCTCTATGCCTATACGTTATTCAGCAGCCGCGTCACCCATTTTGGGAAGGCTGCGATACTAAACCCTCAGTGGTCTATTGTCACCCTAAACGGCACGTTCAGATGCAGTATCTCTAAGAAAGAATGGAACAAGATTGGGAAACAGGAGGTGCGCTGCCTTACGCAGACAAAGCACTCATTGACCCCGCTAAATTTGAGCACTACTCAATGAACCCTCAAAATCCTGGCAATCAAGGCAAGTGGATAGCCTTCAAGGAACTTGGCTACAGAACTGAGACAGCGGAAGGACGACGCATTGGCGCACGGCATATTGTCCAACAGCTAAGTGGAGCTTTACCAATGACAGCAGCTATTGAGGGGAGACGAAGTAATCATGGTCGCCGTTTCATAATGCGTGTGGTTATTCAAGGCTTAAACAATAGACAAGCTACCCTAGGGCGTGTCATCAATTAAGCCATATAACAGAGGCTGCTAGGTAAATAGCTCCTAGAAAATTGACGGCTCGTTTATCGTAGCGTGTGGCAATTGCCCGATACTGCTTGATCTTGGCAAAAAAGTTCTCTATCAGATGTCGAGCTTTGTAGAGG